>CAZWZG010000047.1:0-18612 GCA_964638245.1 uncultured Rhodobacterales bacterium | reverse complement strand
CAGGTACGAGATCGCCCTCGATATCTGCAAGCGTCGAGTGCTTCCAAAGTCGCCCCGCCGTCTTGGCCGATGTCAGTCGCCCTTTGCGCCGCTTTGCCTTGGGTGTGTCCCCGATCAGGACATCGTCCTTCATCGCCCGGTCTTCCAGAGCCAGTGCCATGGAGGTTCCCCCAGTCTTGGGAATGTGCACAAAAATGTATCCCCGACCCGGCGAGATGATCATGACCGAGACCTGAGCGAGATCAAAACGCCCGCCGCCCCGATCATGGCCATTCCGACAATGGTCGAGATCTGAAGCGTCTCTCCAAAAACAAGCCATGCCCAAAGCGGCGCAAAGACAAGCACCGAGTATTCGAAGATCGAGACATAGCCGGGATCCGCGCGCTGGTAGGCCGAGATAATGAGGCCCACGGCCACGACCGAGCCGACCGCCTGCATGAGAACCAGGCCCCATGTCTTAAGTGACCCCTCGGCCCAGCCGCGCAGCACAAAGCCGTCCGGTCCGTCGGGAGCAATCGGTTGCCAGATCTCGAGCCCGATCAGCCCGGCTCCGCTTAAGACGCCCATCGCGATGATATAGGCAAGCGTCAGAAGCAACGTTCCCTCTTCTTTGACCCAGTGGCGGGTCAGGAGCGAGCTTGTGGCGTAAAAGGCCGCCGCGATGATCGGCAGGATCGCGATCACGCTCAAACCACTTTCGAACGGCTCCAGCGCAATGATCGCGCCCGCGAACCCCAGTCCGGCGGCAAAGATGCGGATCGGTCCGATGCGTTGGCCAAGGAAGATCACGCCAAAGATCAGTACGAATATCGGCGCGGTGAAGAAGCCCGCAATCGCCTGCGCGATTGGCAGAAAAGCGAGCGTGCCGAAGTAGATCATCAGACCGATCGACACGACAATGCTGCGTACGATTACGCGGCCAAGGTTTTGGGGGCGCAAACGCTCCTTTGCGATCCACGCGGCCAAAAGGACGACCGGGATTGCCATCAGGCTACGCGTGAACTGAAACTGCCAAAGGCCGAACTCTTCAGCAATCACCACGACGTAATTGTCGATGATCGCGATCAGAAGCATCGCCGCAACCATGGCGCGGATTGCTGGTCCGATCTCTCCTCTATCGTCGGTGGTCATGCCTGTCCCTGTCTCGCACAAAGCCTCGGCGATTGTTCGCTGAACGTCCATAAGCTAATGTTCGAAGAGGCGAAAGAACCGGGCAGAATGACAGCGCTATCGGAGTACAAACGGCTTGAGGCCACGGCGATCTGGCTGCCCGGTGGGGGGCAGAAACGGCGTGATGTTGTTGTATCCCTTGGGGAAGCAACTCTTACGATTTCGGACCTCAAGGATGCGGCCCTTGCCCATTGGTCGCTAGCGGCGTTGGAGCGTTTGCCGGGATCAAACCCGGCGGTCTTTTCGCCGGGAGAAGGGTCGCAGGAAGAGATCGAGATTGCCGATACCGAAATGGTCGACGCGATTGAGCGTATCCAATCGGCACTGTCTCGCGGTCGCCCGCATCCAGGGCGACTTCGGCTTTGGCTGCGCCTAAGTGCGATTTCGCTGGTGGCGCTCGTCGGCGTCGTGTGGCTGCCCGATGCCTTGGCACGTTACACCTCTGGCGCCGTGCCTGACGCCACGCGAAACGCCATTGCGCGCGATGTGATGACACAGGTGATGCCAATCTCCGGGCAGCCTTGCAGTTCTTCCGCCGGTCGACGGGCGCTGGCCACGCTTGCCGCGCGCTTGTTCGAACCGGGCCAGCGTATCGTGGTCCTGCCTGCAGGATTGGCGACGACGGCACATCTAAGCGATGGAACACTGCTGGTGGGCCGTGCCCTGGTTGAGGACTTTGACGCGCCCGAGGTTTTGGCCGGATACCTTTTGGCAGAGGACATACGACGCGATGAGGCCGATCCGCTCGCCAGCTTGCTCCAGACCCATGGGATTGGCGCTTCTTTGCGGCTGTTGACCAGCGGCGCCGTACCCGCCGCGACGCTGAAGGCCGAAGCAGAACGGCTGATGGCAGCACCCGATGCGAGTGTCGATGAGCAAGCGCTTCTATCGGAGTTTGAGCAAGCTGGCGTCCGCTCCGCCCCATACGCCTATGCCCGCGATGTTACGGGCGAAGAAACGCTCAGCTTGATTGAAGCCGACCTTGATCGCGCGCCCGCAGGCCCCCTGCTCTCAGACGGCGACTGGCTTGCGCTCCAGTCGATTTGCGAAGGTTAGTGAGGGTCAGTCTTGGGCGCTGACAAGCCGTGCGGGCACGTCATCGGTCCAGATCAAACGCATTGAAGCGTCACCCGCTGGCGTTCCGACACCTCGCAAAGGGTTCAGTCGCCCATCGGTCCAGGCCAAACGGTAGCCTTTGGGAATAAGGGGCTGTGTTCCATCAAAGGACGTCGTTGACAGCGTCGTCACCTGAGATGCGTTCTCCGTTTTGCCTGTCCCCTCAGCGAAGGCCACCCCGGACCCAAGCACCAGCACCCCTGCGGCAGCAATCAGTTTTTTCATTCTTTTCCCAATCGACAGCGTTACTGCCAGCTTTTGTTCCACGAAATCAGCAGATTATTTCGTGCCGAACATACGGTCGCCAGCATCCCCCAACCCAGGAACGATATATCCCTTTTCGTTCAACTTGTCATCAAGCGCGGCAGTAATGACGGGAACATCCGGGTGCGCCTCGGCCATTCGGGCAACACCTTCGGGCGCAGCAAGCAGGCAAAGAAAGCGGATATTCGTCGCTCCGGCCTTTTTGAGAAGGTCGATTGCGGCGACTGAAGAGTTCCCTGTGGCCAGCATAGGATCAACCGCGATGACCAAACGTTTGTCGAGCGCTGACGGGACCTTGAAGTAGTACTGGACAGGTTCCAGCGTCTCTTCATCCCGGTAAAGCCCAACGAAGCCAACCCGCGCTGACGGGATCAGGTCCAACATCCCGTCCAACAGGCCATTGCCCGCGCGCAGGATCGATATCAACGCCAGCTTGCGCCCCGACAACGTCGGTGCGTCCATATCAACCAGCGGCGTTTCGATTTCCTTGGACGTCATAGGCAGTTCGCGTGTGACCTCGTAGGCCAGCAGATGGCTTATCTCGCGCAGCAATTGCCGGAAAACAGCCGTCGAGGTGTCCTTTTCGCGCATGAGCGTCAGTTTATGCTGCACCAGCGGGTGCGTGACGATGGTGAGAGTGTCGCTCATGTCCTTGCAAGCCTTTGCATGATCAGTTCCCGGGTTTCAGCATCGCAGAAGGCCGCGTCGACCGAGGCTTCGGTGATCTCGTGGAAATCATCTTCTTCCCAACCGAACGCGTTGTTCAGCTCTTGAAACTCGTTTTCCATATCGGTGTGGAAGAAGGGCGGATCATCGGTTGATACGGTGATGATGACACCTGCCTCGCGCAGCTTTTCAATCGGGTGCGACTGCCAGTTGGGATAAACGCCCAGCGCCACGTTCGAGCCCGGACAGACTTCCAATACAATACCATTCTCTGCCAGGTCGCGCACAAGTGCTGGGTCCTCGATGGACCTAACGCCATGGCCTATCCGCTCCACACGCAGTTCATTCATCGCATCGCGCACACTTTCGGGACCACCCCATTCGCCTGCATGAGCGGTCAGACGCAACCCAGCCTCGCGTGCCATGTCAAAAGCGTACGCAAAATCGCGCGGGTGCCCGGCTGTTTCATCGCCCGCGAGCCCGAATCCGACGATAAACTCTCCGGCGGTTTCGGCGGCGCAAAGGGCCGTTTCGCGGGCCTTCTCAGGTCCAAAATGGCGGATGCAGGTGACGATGCCGCGCATGATGATGCCATCATCGCGCTCCGCCTCCAGGGCCGCTTCCTGGATCGCAGCCAGGTATTCGCGCCATGCCTCAACGTCCCTATCCCCGCAGAAATCCGGCGACAGGAACGCCTCTGTATAGATGACGTTGCTGGCCGCGCTTTCTTCCAGCACAGCCCGGGTCAGGCGGTAAAAATCCATCGGATCCGTCAGGGGTGCCGTAGCCGCCTCATACACCTTAAGGAAATCCCAGAAATCCGTGTAGTCATAGGCCCCGTCTTCATCGAAAACACCATCGACCGAAACGCCCTTCTCGGCGGCCAAGCCACGAATAAACGCGGGCGGTGCAGCGCCTTCGAGGTGGAGATGCAATTCGACTTTGGGTAGCTCAAGAAGGCTCATAGGAAACTCCGTCCGGGACCTTGGTTCGGTACGCCAAGATGCGCGGCGACGGAAGCGGCAATATCGACGAAATCGACTTCGCCGACCGCCTTTGCGCCAACGCCCTTGCCCAACACCGGGACCCTTTCACGTGTGTGGTCGGTCCCGCTCCATGTCGGATCGTTCCCATGATCAGCTGTGAAAAGGATAAGGTCGCCATCGCGCAAGTGCTCGAACACGCGGGGCAACTGGGCGTCGAACCATTCCAGCGCGCGGGCATAGCCTGAGACATCGCGGCGATGTCCATAGAGGCTGTCAAACTCGACAAAGTTCGCAAAGGTCAGCGAGCCGTCCTCGGCATCGCGCACCGCATCAACAAGGTCTTCCATCAGCTTGGCATCTGCGCCTTTGACCAGCGTGTCGATCCCACGCATCGAGAAGATGTCACCGATTTTGCCTATGGCATGAACCTTTTGCCCGGCGCCCTGAACCCAGTCCAGAAGCGTTGGGTTGGGCGGCTCGATCGCGAAATCCTTGCGGTTTGCGGTGCGCTCGAACGCGCCGGGGGAGCCCACGAAAGGACGCGCGATCACCCGACCGACCTTCATTGCGTGCAGTGTTGGTGCGAGGCCTTTGCATAGGTCCAGCAACCGCTCCAGACCGAAGCTATCTTCATGCGCGGCAATCTGGAACACACTATCAGCCGAGGTATAGCAAATCGGCATACCCATCCGCATGTGCTCTTCGCCCAGTCGCTCAATGATCTCGGTGCCAGACGCGTGGCAGTTCCCCAGAATGCCCGCAGTTTGGGCAAGCGCGGCGGCCTTGGCGACGATATCATCCGGAAAGGCCGGTGTTTCGTTCGGAAAATAGTGCCAGTCCCAAGGCACCGGCACGCCGGCCAGTTCCCAATGTCCTGAGGGTGTGTCCTTGCCCTTTGAGACCTCTGTGGCAGCCCCCCAAAGCCCTTCGGGCGACGCCACATTGGACGGCCAAACGAGCCCCGAGGCCAGAACAACGGACGGTGCAAGTCCCAATGCGCCGAGGTTGGGCAGATGAAGCGGGCCCGAGCGCCCTTCTTCGGCAAGACCGCCCGCGCAGGCTTGCGCGATGTGGCCAAGCGTGTTGGCCCCTGCATCCCCGAAGGCGCTGGCATCGGGTGCGCCACCACACCCAACGGAATCCATCACGACAAGAAACGCGCGGGGCATTATGCGATCCTCCGAAGCACAAGGGGCTGTGACGCAAGTGCGTCAGCCCCGATGGCGACGGCGCCGCGGACGGCCTTCACTGCGACTTCCGCGCTCGCCTCGTCAGCGGCGTGCACCATGGCCAGCGCGTCGCCACGCGCGACCTTGTCCCCGAGCGGCACCACGTCGGCGAGACCGACCCGAGGATCAATCTTGTCGGTTTGAACTAGGCGACCGCCGCCCAGATGCACAACCGTTTCCCCGAGCGCGATGCCGTCAATTGCTGTGACAACCCCGGCCACGGGCGCAGGAACAGCGCGTATGACGGGCGCTTCGGGAAGGCTGGTCCGATCGAGGATCGCGCTCCCCCCGCCCATCGCATGCACCATTTCAGCAAACTTCTCGGCGGCCGCACCGCTGTCCAATGTGGCCTCCATCGCGGCTTCGCCGATGGCGTCATCTTCAGCCAGTCCAGACAGGCGCAAAAGCGTTGCCCCAAGCGTCACCGAAATCTGGCGGAGCCGCTCGGCAGATCTGGCGCCTTTCAGCGCGTCAATCGCCACCGAGACCTCCAATGCGTTCCCAAGCGCGGGCGCAAGCGGTTGGTTCATGTCCGTCAGGAGCGTTCGCGTCGCACACCCAGCGCCATTGGCCGTGTCGGTCAATGCCTGCGCGAGGGCGACACCGTCCTTTTCGGTTGCCATGAACGCGCCGCTGCCGACCTTGACGTCGAGAACCAGCGCCTCAAGCCCGGCGGCCAGCTTTTTGGACAAGATCGACGCCGTGATCAAATCGAGGCTTTCGACCGTCGATGTCACGTCGCGGATCGCATAGAGCCGTCGGTCCGCCGGTGCGATGTTTCGGCTTGCGGCCACGATCGCGCACCCGACATCGCCAACAATGCGCCGGAAGCCCGGTTCGTCGATTTCGGTCGAAAGGCCCGGAATGGCTTCGAGTTTGTCCAACGTCCCGCCAGTATGGCCCAACCCACGACCCGAGATCATCGGTACATAGGCCCCAGCCGCGGCCAGCATCGGCGCCAGAAGGAGCGAGACGCAATCGCCTATACCCCCGGTGGAATGCTTGTCGACAACCGGCCCCGGCAGATCCCAGGACAGGACATTGCCGCTGTCCCGCATTGCCTCGGTCAAGGCGACGCGTGCCTCATCAGACAACCCGCGCGTCACGACCGCCATCGCAAACGCCCCGGCCTGCGCGTCGCTCATCGCGCCAGAGGCAAGCGCCTCTGCGGCCCAGCGCATCTCTTCGCTACCTGCCCGGGCATCCCGAACTGCCTGAAGGACCGCACGCGCGTCCAAAGCCGTCAGGCCCGTTCCATGTGGTCGGCCCCAAAGGCCCCGGGCAGCAGGTCCGCCACGGTCAAGGACAAGACCGCACCGTCCGTGGTGCCGAGCGTCACCACAACGTCAGCGGCGGCAAACTCCGCAATCCTCTGGCGGCACCCGCCACAAGGCGGCACGGGAGACGGCGAATCCGCGATCACGGCAATTTCGGCAATCTTGGTTTCACCCGCAGCCACCATCGCAGCAATCGCTCCGGCTTCGGCGCATGTTCCCTCTGGATAGGCCACGTTTTCCACGTTGCAGCCGACATGCACATCGCCATCCGCACCAAGGATCGCCGCGCCCACCTTGAAGTTCGAATACGGGACATAAGCCCGTTCTCGGACGCGTTTGGCTTCATCAAGCAGGTTCATTTCGCACACCTCCAGAAGCATCAGAGTGAAGGGCGAAACCCGTGATGGCAAGCCTTGCGCTCCGGACTTTGTCCTGTGCATTCTGCTTCCAATAATTTGGGGGGACCACCGTGTCAGACAGTCGCAAAGAAGCTCTCCGCAGAGAAGCGCTGAACTATCACGAGTTTCCCCGCCCCGGCAAACTCGAGATCCGCCCGACCAAACCGCTTGCCAACGGGCGCGATCTATCGCGCGCCTATAGTCCGGGTGTTGCTGAGGCCTGTCTGGAGATCAAAGCCGACCCCAGCACAGCCAGCGCCTATACCGCGCGGGGCAATCTGGTCGCCGTTGTTTCAAACGGCACGGCGGTTTTGGGGCTTGGAAACATCGGCGGACTTGCGTCAAAGCCGGTGATGGAAGGCAAGGCCGTCCTGTTCAAGAAATTCGCCAATATCGACTGCTTTGATATCGAGTTGAACGAACCGGATCCCGAAAAACTGGCGGACATCGTTTGTGCGCTGGAACCGACGTTCGGCGCGATCAATCTGGAAGACATCAAAGCGCCCGACTGCTTTATCGTGGAAAAACTCTGCCGCGAACGAATGAACATCCCGGTCTTTCACGATGATCAGCACGGTACGGCCATTGTCGTCGGCGCGGCTGCAACGAACGCGACGCGCCTGGCGGGCAAAACGTTCGAAGACCTCAAGGTCGTTTCGACCGGTGGCGGGGCCGCGGGGATCGCCTGCCTGAACATGCTTCTCAAACTGGGTGTCAAACGCGAGAATGTGTGGCTGTGCGATCTGGCCGGCCTCGTCCACGAAGGCCGCACCGAAGACATGACGCCGCAAAAGGCCGAATACGCGCAACCCGGCGGGCCGCGCGGGTTGGGCGACGTGATCGAGGGAGCGGACCTGTTCCTCGGGCTTTCCGGCCCCGGCGTTCTCAAGCAAGACATGGTCGCGCGGATGGCCAAAGATCCGATCATCTTTGCGCTGGCCAACCCCAATCCGGAGATCGACCCCGACGAAGCACGCGAGGTTGCACCCGGCGCCCTCATCGCCACGGGGCGCTCGGACAATCCCAATCAGGTCAACAACGTCCTTTGCTTTCCGTTCATCTTCCGCGGCGCGCTCGACGTCGGTGCGACAGAGATCAACGATGCGATGAAGATCGCCTGCATCGAGGGCATTGCCGCTCTCGCCCGTGCCACGACAAGCGCCGAAGCCGCGGCAGCCTATCAGGGTGAAGAGCTGACCTTCGGGCCGAATTACCTCATCCCCAAGCCGTTCGACCCCCGCCTTATGGGGGTGGTGGCCAGCGCAGTTGCAAAAGCCGCCTGCGAAACTGGCGTCGCAACCCGGCCTATCGAAGACATGGCGGCTTACAAGGAACGCCTTGATGGCTCGGTCTTTCGCTCGGCATTCATCATGCGACCCGTCTATGAAGCCGCCGCGCGCGCCGAGCGGCGCATCGTTTTTGCCGAGGGCGAGGATGAACGCGTCCTGCGCGCCGCCAACGCCATGCTTGAGGAAATGACCGACAAGCCAATCCTCATTGGTCGCCCTGAGGTCATTGAGACACGCGCCAAGCGGCTTGGCCTGCCCTTGCAGGCCGGACGCGATTTCGAACTGGTCAACCCCGAGGACGATCCGCGCTACCGTGATTACTGGGGGACGTATCACGAGTTGATGGCGCGCAAGGGCGTGACGCCGGATCTGGCAAAGGCCATCCTGCGCACCAACACAACAGCCATTGCCGCCGTCATGGTGCAACGCGAAGAGGCCGACAGCATGATCTGCGGCACCTTCGGGCAATACCTGTGGCACCTGAAATACGTGAACGACCTGTTGGGATCGAACGGCCTTCATCCGGTTGGCGCGTTGTCCCTGGTGATCCTCGACGAAGAGCCGCTGTTTGTCGCCGACACCCATGTTCACGCCGAGCCGACCCCAGAACAGATCGCCGAAACGGTGATCAGCACGGCCCGCCATATTAGCCGCTTTGGCGTGACGCCAAACATCGCGCTTTGCTCGCACAGCCAATTCGGTAATCTGGACACCGACAGCGGAAAGCGGATGCGCGCAGCGATCGAGATCCTGGACAGTAAGCCCCGCGATTTTTGCTACGAAGGCGAAATGCACGCTGATACGGCGCTGGATGTCGAGCTTCGCGAGCGGATCATGCCCGGCTCACGCCTGACCGTGCCCGCAAACGCTCTCGTCTTTGCGAACGCGGATGCGGCGTCAGCGGTGCGCAACGTTCTGAAGGCCAAAGCGCGCGGGCTGGAGGTCGGGCCGATCCTGATGGGCATGGGCAACCGCGCCCATATCGTCACCCCGGCTATCACAGCGCGCGGGCTCTTGAACATTTCGGCGCTGGCGGGGACGCCGGTGGCGTCTTATGGCTGACATAAATCAAAGACCGGCGGCCCTTAAAGACGAATAAGAGCCGGAAATACGGGAGGGACACCATGGGGTATCAGGACATCTATGACGCGGCAAAGGCCGACCCAAATGCGTTCTGGATGAACGCCGCGGACGCCATCGACTGGGACCAAAAACCCTCCAAGGCCCTGTTTGACGAAAACGTCCCGCTTTACGAGTGGTTCGCGGATGGCAAGCTGAACACCTGCTATAACGCGGTCGACCGGCATGTGGCGGCCGGGCGTGGTGATCAAGCCGCGATCATCCACGACAGCCCGGTTACGGACACCAAAGAGGTCATCACCTACGCCGATCTTCAGGAGCATTGCGCGAAGCTCGCAGGCGCTTTAAGCGCCCAAGGCGTGACCAAAGGCGACCGAGTGATCATCTACATGCCGATGGTCCCCGAAGCGCTTGTCGCGATGCTGGCCGTTACGCGGATCGGCGCGCTCCATTCGGTGGTGTTCGGCGGGTTTGCGGCCAATGAGTTGGCGGTGCGCATCGATGATGCCACACCCAAGGCAATCATCGCGGGATCTTGCGGGATCGAGCCGGGTCGCGTTGTCGAGTACAAACCGCTTCTGGATGCCGCCATCGACATGGCTGAGCACAAGCCGGACTTCTGCGTGATCCTGCAACGCGACGCCTGCCCGGCAGACCTGATCGAGGGCCGCGATTTTTCCTGGGCCGATTTCGTTGCCGACGCCGAACCCGCTCCCTGCCTGTCGGTCGAAGGCAACCACCCTGCCTACATTCTTTACACCTCCGGCACGACCGGCGCACCAAAAGGTGTGGTTCGCCATACCGGGGGTCACGCCGTCGCGCTGGCCTGGACCATGCCCAATATCTACGACGTCGCCCCCGGCGATGTTTTCTGGGCAGCCTCGGACGTCGGCTGGATCGTCGGGCACAGCTACATTTGCTACGCCCCGCTGTTCCATGGCGCCACAACGGTCGTCTACGAAGGCAAGCCCGTCGGCACGCCAGACGCCGGAGCCTTCTGGCGGGTGATTTCGGAACACAATGTGCGCGTGCTCTTCACCGCACCGACCGCGTTTCGCGCTATCAAACGTGATGACCCGAAAGGCGAGTTGATCGCGGACTACGATCTTTCGATGCTCAAAACGCTCTTCCTTGCCGGCGAACGCGCGGATCCGGACACGATCAAATGGGCGCAAGACAAGCTTGGCGTGCCCGTCATCGATCACTGGTGGCAGACCGAAACCGGCTACACGATCGTGGGCAACCCGATGGGGATAGAGCATCTGCCGGTCAAAATTGGCTCTCCGACAAAACCCATGCCCGGCTACGACGTCCAGATCCTTGGCGAGGACGGGCATCCAGTGCAGCCGGGCGAGCTTGGCGCTATCGCCATCCGGCTGCCCCTGCCAACGCTGTGGAATGCCGAGGACCGATGTCGCTCAAGCTACCTCGACCAGTTCCCGGGGTACTACGAAACCGGAGATGCCGGGATCATCGACGAGGACGGGTACCTTTACATCATGGCGCGCACCGATGACGTCATCAACGTGGCCGGGCACCGCCTGTCGACAGGCGCAATGGAAGAGGTTCTGGCCGGTCACCCCGATGTCGCCGAATGCGCTGTGATTGGGGTAGCGGACCAACTCAAAGGTCAGTTGCCCTTCGGGTTCGTCTGCCTCAACCGGGGTGCGACGAAATCGGCCGAGGACGTCGTGAGCGAGTTGGTCAAACTGGTGCGTGCTGAAATCGGGCCAGTCGCCGCCTTTAAAAACGCCGTGGTGATCGAGCGTTTGCCGAAAACGCGCTCGGGCAAGATTCTGCGCGGGACGATGGTCAAGATCGCAGATGGCGAGTCGTTCAAGATGCCAGCGACAATTGACGACCCTGCAATCCTCGACGAAATCCGCGACGCGCTTCAAACCCAAGGGTATGCCAAGGCGTAATGCGCGCGTTTCTGCCGAACGGCGTTGAGCGTTCCGCAACAGTCCGCCAGTGACGACAGGCTTCGTCGCTGCGACTTGGTCAATGAAACAATGAATTGCCGCATTTCGACAGCGAGCCTGAAAATTTTAACAAACTTTTCAAAGCCTTGCGTCCATTCGCGCAAAGCTTTGCCGATCCAAAGCGGGACTTTGCTTTGTTGACGCTCTGTACGGGTCCCCAGCCTTTTTTGTGACACATTTCACGATAGGGTCGCTTTCGACAGTGTTGTGAGATGGGCGAGCCAAAGGGCGGACCCCTCAAAGTTCCCAGTGCCAATTCCAATTCGAAGATCCCGCGCAGACCCCGCTTTGCGCGCACGAGAGAGGTTTGAGCAATGAACGATATGAGCCGTTACTTCGACGACAGCAATCCAGATACCCCCGCAGGTATGACGACCGCCGTCGCCTATGAGGAAACGGAGGGGTCCCGGCATATGGCACGGGCCTGAGCGGTCTGGCGTATCATCCCGAGGACACGTCGATCTGGAGCATCGGCAAATTGCTCGAAGCCATGACGCAAGGCCCTGACGCGACCTTCACGGCAAGCGAGCTGGCCTTTGGTTGCAACAAGAGCGACACGACGCTGGCCGAGTTTCTTGGCGATGATGGCACGGTGACATCGGGTGATGGTGACCTGGAAATGGGTCCGTCCGGTATGGCCATTTCCGGCTATATCTACATCCCGCCCGGGGTGCATGAAATCGCCATCGCTTCAGATGACGGCTTCTCGCTGTCCCTCGGCGGTCAGCCGTTCTCGATCTTCAGCGGTGGGCGCGGAACCGATACCACGGCGCGCGTGGCCGAATTCGAAGGCGGGCTCTATGAGTTTGAGCTGCTTTATTTCGATGGTGGCGGCGGGCAATCGCTCTCGATGTCGATCGACGGTCTTCCTGTCGATCAGTCGGCATTCTACCAGTCGCCCGAAGACTTCACATCCCCACCCGATGGCACACCCACGATCCCGATGGCAGATTACCACCCATCCTATCATCTGGGCGAGGACATCCTTGAGATTGCGCCCGAAGGCACTGCGACTGCAGGTGCAGATACGATCAAGGGCTATGCGCTGGACGACACGCTTGATGGCGGTGATGGCGACGACCACATCCTTGGGGGCTACGGCGACGATGTCATCGAGGGCGGCGACGGCGACGATGTGCTCGACGGCGGGCGCGGCTCGGACGTCGTAAATGGTGGCGCGGGCAACGACACGCTGATCGTGCGGTCTGACGCAGGCGAACAGGTCATCGGCCAGAACGCAATCGGCATGCCCACGCGCGGCGACCCCGATGGCGAGGTCAACGAGGCGCTTAACAAGCTTTACGGCTACGAGAACCAGCCACTTCACGCCGACGATGTTCTGATTGGTGGTGAAGGCGAAGACACGTTCCTGATCAACCCGCTGATCAACGGCAAAAAAAGAGATCATTGAAGAGCACGTGCGTACAGACGGCACGATCAATTGCGGCGTTGCCGGTGAAAATGACGAGGTACACGACAACTGGGTCGACAGTGTCGGGATCAACATCATTGCCGACTACAACGCCAACGACGACCACATCGCGGTCATCGGCCACACGGCCAACGTCTATGTCTACCATGAGGATGTGAACGACGACGGCGTCGAAGAAAGCATCATCAACATTGTCTCCAACCAGCACGGTGGCGGCGGCGCAAATGCCATGGACCTGCTTGGTCAGACGATTGTCTTCGGCGACCGTGTCGAAAAAGACGACATCAAGACCGACGACAATGTGACCTACGGGATCGTTGAGGGTCAGGCCGACATCGCCGAAGCGCTGTTCCCGCAAGGCGACGAAAAGATCACCATGGTCGATGGCGAGCCGGTCAAAGGGTATGACACGCGCACCGCCACCGAAGGCTCGACGATGCAGACCAACAACGGCCTCGGCACCAGCGATGCCAGACCCGTGACGTCCGACCCCTATGCGGCGTTCCAGAACGACAACTGGTCCGAAGACATGATCGGCGCGCCCTCAAACGAAGAAGAGGTCGAACTGACCCGCACGCCGTTTGATCAACTCGAAGAAGTTGAAGTCGACGGTCAAACGATCAATGGCACGAACGGCGCAGACACCCTGGCGCCCGAGTATGCCTCCCCAACCGGTATGCCCGGCGCCTTGGGTTACTGGACAATGGCGGGCGGGGCAGACGGCGCCTTTGGCGACGAACGTGGCGAGATGCCGGAAATCAAGGCCTATACGCTTTATGAAAACCAGGCGATTTTGCGTACCGATGGCGCAACGGATGGCCCGGACGGCACTCCGAACAGCGCGCTTTACTTCGATGGCGAAGACGACTTCGCGTACATGGAGAACGATCCTGCATTCCAGGTGACCCAAGGCACGATTTCGGCATGGATCCGTCCCGATGATCTGGACCAATGGTCGACCGTCATTTCCAAGGACGGCTCTGGCACTCAGGACGGCGGACATTTCCGGCTTGGCCACACCAACGAAGGCGGCCTGTTCCTGCGCATGGCCCCGGGCGATGGCGGCGGCAACAAGGCGTGGAAAACCGACGCCGATCTGTTCACCGAAGGCAAATGGGCCCATGTCGCGGTCAGCTTCACCAACACCGGTGTGTCGGTCTACGTCAACGGCGACGAGATCAACGCGGGCGAGTGGGAAGCGTTCGAAGGCGACGTCGCCAGCCCGAACAATTTCACCGAAGCCTACATGGTGCGAAATGAAGAGCCGTGGGTGTTTGGCGCCGACAGCTACCGCGCAGAGTTGAACGACAACGTCCAGCAGTTCGCAACGGACGACGAAGACCTGCAAAAAGCCTTTCGAAGGCGCAATGGCGGACTTCGGCATCTGGGGCGGGTACACCCCGGACGCTGCCCTCGTTGCGGCTCAGGTCAACAGCCTGATGGACAATGGCCCGCAAGAGGCGTTGACCAACCCATCGGGTCCACAGCCCATGATGGTCGGCGATGATGTCATCAACGGCGGCGGCGGTGCCGATACCATCGACGGCGGGGCTGGCGACGACGAACTCAATGGCGATGCCGGCAATGACACGATCATGGGTGGCTATGGCGATGACAAGATTGATGGCGGCAACGGCAACGATACGCTGGATGGCGGGCGCGGCTCGGACCTCCTGATAGGCGGGGACGGAGACGACACGCTCATTGCAAATGCCGATGCAGGCGAACAACGGCTTGGACAGTTGATCCTCGATGATCCGTCGCGCGACTTCCCGGACCCCTCGATCGACGACCAGTACCTTAAACTCGTCGACTGGGTCGATCAGGAGTTTGTGGCCGATGATGTGCTCATCGGCGGCACGGGTAACGACACGTTCCAGTTCGAAACCCTCATCAACGCCAAGGTCGAGCACCTGGTCGAGAACAACATGGGCAACGGACGGATGATCCACTATCACGGCGTCGCGGGCGAAAACGCGCGACTCCACGACCACTGGGTCGACAGCATCGGCATCGACGTGATCGGCGATTATGTGGCGGGCGAGGATACGATTTCGGTTATCGGTCATACGACCGAGATCGACGTCACCTACCAGACCATCGACACCGACAACGACGGCATCGACGACGATGCGGTTTCCATCATCCGGCTTTACTCGCAACAGGGCAACAACGGCGGCGCCCATGACGAGGACGCACTCGGATACATCGTGGTCTATGGCGACCGCGTCGAAGAAGAAGTGATCACCGATGCGGGCGCCCACTACGGGATCGTGCCAACCATCGACGACCTGCAAGAGGCGGTCGCGCCGAATGGCGAGCTGCGCTCTAACGAGTTCGACGGCGTCGAAGTGACCGGTGTGGACACGCGCGACGTTGATGGCGATCCCATCGGGTCCGATCCCCTGGCCTATTCCGAAAACCCGTGGCTCGTTGCCGGGGAGGTTGATCTGGCCTCGGGCGTTCCCGAGGGCCTTGAAGCGCCGGGCGTCGTCATGCTGGACGATGGCGGCGTCTACCTGCCCGGCAGCGTCGAAGAGATTGAGCACGCGCCAGAAATGGAACTGGAAGAAGTCACGATCGCCTTTGCTTTCACCGCGACCGATCCCGGCAACGGTCAGGACCAAACGCTCTTCTCCAAGGACCACTCCGGCTATCAGGAGGGTGGCCACCTGACCGTCTACATCAACTCGGGCGGGCGACTGAAGCTGCGCTACCAGAGCGAGACGGAGAGCCAGTACCTCTATTTCGACGATGAAAAGATCGAAGCGGGCGAGGAATACCACGTCGCTTTCACCTTCAATGACGACGAAATCCAGCTGTACGTTGACGGCGCGCTTGTCGATGTGGGCGATGGTCACGATGGCGGCATGTCCGGCAACACCAATGACATCGCATTGGGCGCGTCGACCATGACCCGTCAGGGCGAGAACGACAATTTCGACAAGCCGTTCACGGGCGAAATTTCGAACCTCGTGATCCTTGATCGTCCCATTGAACCGGTCGAGGCGATCTTCCTTGCCGATACCGGCGGCTAGATCGACGGGCTGATCGGGCTTCACGAAGAACTGGCCGAGATCGAAGAGGACGATCCTGTTGAGGAATTGGAGCCGGTCGAAGAGGAAGACTCAGTCGAGGAAGAGGACCCGGTCGAGGAAGAGGACCCCGTCGAAGAGGAAGACCCGGTCGAGGAAGAAGACCCAGTCGAGGAAGAGGACCCGGTCGAAGAAGAGGACCCGATCGAAGAGGAAGACCCGGTCGAAGAGGAAGATCCCGTTGAGGAAGAAGAGTCTGGCCTCGCCGCGCTGATCTCCAGCCTCATGGACCTCATCATGAGCCTCTTCAGCTTCCTGGGGAGCGGCAAAGACGAGGAAGAAGAAGACACCATGACCGAAACCGCCTCGGCAACGAAAGGCGACGAGGTCTGCCTCACCGAAGTGATGCCAGTGACCGGCGCGCTGGATGAAACACTGCCCGAGGGCACGCTGGACGAAGACGAAGATGAGGGCGAAATGATGGCCGCCTAGGCGCGGTATCCGTCATGTCCTTGGGGAGACGGGTCCGGCTTAGCGCCCGCCGCAACCAAAAAAAGGCGACCCGAGTGTGGGTCGCCTTTTCTAAATTCATCAAATCCCGATCAGGCCCTGCGACGCCGCGCTGCGACCAATCCACCGATCCCCGCTAGCATCAGCCAGCCTGCGGCTGGAAGCGGAACTGGGTTTGGATCGGGATCCGGGTCCGGATCGGGATCAGGATCAGGCTGGCTCCCACCGGCGATGTAGAATACCGAAGCATGCGACAAGACATTGTTGTCATTGCCTGGCTTATCAGTTTTGAACGTGTTCCATGTTCCGGAAGTTTCGCCCGCCTTCACCAAAAAAGCGCCAACAACCGGGCCTTGCTTGATCGTGATCATAATGTAGTCGGCAAAACTGGTGTAATCGTTTACTGCCCATGTACCGGCATTTGGGTTGCCCAATTCACCTGACGCAAGCGGATCGCTGAAAGTGACCATCTTGTCGCCGTTTACGCCGGCAGAGGCACCGGTATCATCAGTGCCGCCTGAATTGGTTTTTTGGGAATACACCCAACCCGTTTTCCCAAGAACGGACTGCGTCTGCGAAATACCGTTGTTTCCCGTGTCATTCCCGTTCGGAATGCACTCGGCTTTCGTCGCAACCGTCAGCGTGAAAGTCGTCTTTCCGCAAATCGTTTGATCAACGCCAAGTGTTGCCGCACTGGACGCGCCAGCACCCCCAAGCGCCAGAACCGCCGCCATAAGCAGTTGTTTTTTCATTATTCTATCCCTCAGTTTACACACGCTTCCCCACAACACTCGCACCAGTACACGCGTTCACCCGTCTTATCGTTGCAGGATGCCACAATTTCGCCACAATTCGCAACAATTTGTCGCAGTTTTAAGGAAAGTTTGCAGTTGACGTTAGGTAAACTGCTCCTGGATCAACCGCTCTTCCAAGCCGTGACCGGGATCAAAGAGCAATCGGTGCGACACGCTGGGTTCGGAGGCAATTTCCACCCATTCCACATCGCGAACCGAGCGGCTGTCCGCATCCGCCATCACGGGTCGCTTTTCGGGGTCCACGACGTCGAACCTCACCCGCGCGGCCTTGGGCAAAAGCGCCCCGCGCCAGCGCCGGGGTCGGAACGCGGCCATCGCGGTCAGTGCAAGCACGTCCGCGCCAATGGGCAGGATCGGCCCGTGCGCGGAGTAGTTGTAGGCCGTTGACCCCGCAGGCGTCGCCACCAGCGCGCCATCACACACCAGTTCCTCCATCCGGATCCGATCATCGACCGAAATCTTCAAACGCGCGGCTTGAGGCCCTTGGCGCAAGAGCGAGACCTCGTTGATCGCCAAAGCCTCTTGGCGTGTTCCGTCGGTCCGCTGCGCCACCATCCGCAACGGGTTGATCACCGCCTCTTCCGCTTCTGCGAGCCGCTCCACGAGGTCGTCCTCGCCAAAGGTGTTCATCAAAAAGCCGACCGTGCCGCGGTTCATGCCATAGACCGGCACGCCAAGGGGCGCGGTTTCGTTCAGCGTCTGAAGCATAAAACCATCGCCGCCCAAGGCCACCACAACGTCTGCGGCATCCATCGCATGATCGCCGTAGCGCCCGGCAAGCATCGCCTGCGCCGCTTCAGCGATGGGCGCCGAGCTTGCCCGGAAACAGATCTTGGTCATCCCGACACCCTGTCATTAGTCGTCCTTTCAGACGTTCGCGCGCGCGGGTCGGAAACTCAAGGCCCCGATCGGCGCAGAAGTTTCGCGAATGCGCAGTGATGCGGCGCAAACACCCCTTTCTGCCCCGCCCCATTCGCGCTATGTGCCAGCCCAACACGTGCAAGGAGGTCTGCCCCATGAATGCCCCCCACCGCGACAACGGCTTTTTCAGCGAAAGCCTTGAGAGCCGCGACGCCGAGCTTTTCGGCGCCATCCGGTCCGAGCTTGGCCGACAGCGTGACGAGATCGAACTGATCGCGTCCGAGAACATCGTGTCCGCCGCCGTGCTTGAGGCGCAAGGCTCGGTGATGACCAACAAATACGCCGAAGGCTATCCGGGTCGCCGCTATTATGGTGGTTGCCAGTACGTCGACATCGCCGAGGAACTGGCGATCGACCGGGCCAAGCAGCTGTTTGGGTGCGGGTTCGCCAACGTTCAGCCCAACTCGGGCAGCCAGGCCAACCAGGGCGTGTTCACCGCCCT
>CAZWZG010000046.1:16201-18854 GCA_964638245.1 uncultured Rhodobacterales bacterium | reverse complement strand
TGACTTACTTCGTCATGGAGCCGGTGCTCACAGAGGCCTGGACGGTGGGGCTTGGTCCGGCAATCGATGGAACCCTTCCGGTCGAAGATGCCATTTCGGCCGCCTTGGAGCCATTTCGGGGCTTTATGGCCAATCGCGTTGCGGAGGATACGTTGATCACGATGGCTGATCTTCGAGGCAGCACTGTTGCGGACCCGGTATCAGAGATGCCCCTTTCCATTCTCGTGCCGTCTTTCCTGTTGAGCGAGATTGAGCGCGCGTTTCAGGTCGGATTTCTGATCTTTCTGCCTTTTTTGATCATCGACCTCGTGGTGGCTGCGGTCTTGATGTCCATGGGGATGATGATGGTGCCGCCCGCCATCGTTTCGCTGCCGTTCAAACTTGCGTTTTTTGTTGTCGCTGATGGGTGGACGCTTGTCGCGTCAGCCTTGGTTCGCAGCTATCTTTGATCGACCCGCGCGCAAAACCTCAAGCACACGATGCTGCTCTGGCGCACTAGCGCACGACGAACTCAGCATGGAGCGCGCCAGCGGCCTTGATGCTCTTTAGAATGTCTATCATGTCGCGCGGCGACACGCCCAAAGCATTCAGACCTGCAATCACCTCGCTCAGAGACGTGCCGCCAGGAACTTCGGCCAGGGCGATCCCTTCGTCTTCATCAATGGCCGCGCGTGACCTTGGGACGACAACAGTTTCCCCTTCAGCGAACGGATTGGGCTGAATGACCACGGGTGCCTCTTCGATGCGGATCGTCAGATTGCCCTGGCTCACGGCGACGCGACTGATACGTACATCTTGTCCCATGACGATCGTTCCGGATCTTTGATCGACTATCACGACGGCCTTTTGCTCGGGCTCCACGGAGATATTCTCGATTTCACCAAGCGCGTGGGCGGGTGACAAAGCGCCCGTCGCACCGATATCAAGAACGACAGTCCCGGCATCGAGCATGCGAGAGACGACGCGTCCGTACTGCGTGTTGATAGCGGTTTCGATCCGCTCGGCTGTCGTGAAGTCAGGCGACCGAAGAGCCAGCCTGAGAGAACGGAGCGCGGTAAAATCGAACGGTATCTCCCGCTCGACGCGCCCACCAGATGGAATGACGCCAGCAGTCGGAACACCTTGGGTTACACTGGCTGCATCACCCTCGGCGGTGGCGCCGCCTGCGATAATTGTCCCTTGCGCGACGGCGTAGATCTGACCGTCAGCGGCGTTGAGGGGGGTCATTATTAGTGTCCCCCCAAGGAGGCTGGACGCATCACCAATCGCAGAAACGGTAACGTCAATTTGCCCACCTGCGCGGGAAAAAGGCGGGAGCGTTGCGGTCACGAAAACGGCGGCCACATTGCGGGGGCGAAACTGTTCGCCCGTAATATTGACGCCAAGACGCTCCAGGATATTTGACATTATATCTTCGGTAAAAGGCGCATTGCGGATCCCATCGCCCGTCCCGTTCAGTCCGACGACAAGGCCGTAGCCAACCAGGTCGTTCCCGCGAACCCCGTCGAATTCGACGAGATCCTTGATACGGACGGGGCCAGCGTTCAGTGGGATGGCGATCACGGCAGCGAGGAGAAATGTGAGGATGCGTATCATCTAAGGAACTTCGTTAGGGTCAGCTGAGAAAGCCGAGCGGTCACAGTGTAAAGCGCTTCGAGTTGAAACTGGGTTGCTTCAAGTTCAGCCGCGGTTGTGAATTGGTCAGCGGTCACGATTTCGGATCGTGCGATGTCCAGCGCACTGCGCCGCGCCTGGTTTTGGGCCTTGGCAATGTCGATAGACTCCTCAGCCCGACCGATCCGGCTGCGCAGATCGATCAGACCGGTTTCCGCCGTGAGAATTGCCTGACCGGAGTTACCAGCCAGCTCCGCGCGCTCTTCGGGCGCGCCAAGCAGGACGCCTTCTTCGAGAAGCGCTGCTGTCGCAACGGATTTCAGGACTTCGCGCAGTTCGGTATCATTCGCCGAGGCGCCAAAGACCACGTCAGCATCGTCATTCAGTCTGATCGGTGCGCGGGCATCGGTTGCGCCGAGATACGCGATGGTCTCGAAGTCGCCGCCAGGAGCGAACCATGCCTCCACGATAGCTTCGACGTCGGCTGCGGTGGTCTCTGCACTAACGGCCGTGGATAGTGCACCCAGAATGACATCGGCCTGCGCTAAAGCTGGTGCATCAGTTGCAACCCCGGCAAAAATGGTTTTGTCCCCAACGGTCTGATTGAGCGCGGAAATCATGGCTTCGAAAGTCTGCTTGGCCTCAGCGCCGAGTGCGTCGACTGTGTTCGGATTAGTTGAATTCTGCACAAGGATCAGGTTTGATGCCAAATCAATCGCGCTGGTTTGGACGCGTTCCAGCCCAGCTTGTGCCGCGCTTGTCAGAAGCGCCGCCTCGGTAACGGTCGTGTCGTATCCATCAAGCCGTCGCAAGTCCGCGTCCAATCCCACAAGGGGACCAAAATCGCCGGCCACGGCAGTACCAATCTTGGATTTTTGCCCCGTGGACAGTTCGTTAGACAGTCGCAGTAGATCCGATTGAATGCGCGCCTGATCGGAGCGGAGCTGCAATCCGCGAGCAAGGTCCCCTATCGCAAAGCTACTCATATTCTCAACAACTCCTGCAACAACTGGTCAACGGTTTGGATCACACGCGCATT
>CAZWZG010000046.1:0-16101 GCA_964638245.1 uncultured Rhodobacterales bacterium | reverse complement strand
AGCGTGGCATCCCCAACGGGCCCTTGCGCGACCGCGCCCAAACCGTCTCGAAGCCGCCAGCTTTCTCCACCTTCGCGCGGGTTGACCAGATCATTGATGGCCAAACGACCAGCCAGTCCGACCTCGTCAAGAGGATCAAGAGCGGTCCCGGCATCCGTAAACAGGCCCGCATCACCGGGCAAAAGTGTTGTATCCAGCGTGGGATCTTCGAACCGTTCGACAAGATCACGCGCCATGCCATCCAGGTTCGCCTGCGCGGTCACAGCGGACTCGTCGCGAATGGTAAAGTAGCCGGCCAACGCGCCGCCTGCGATGGCACTTGATGTACCACTTGTCGAGGCGGGCTGGCCGTTGATGGTCAGACCCGACAATGCACCTGACGCCAGCGTCATATCCGCCGTGATAACACCCTTGCCTTCGAACCCGAACGTCGCGGGCGTCACGTCAAGCAAAGTCGCGCCGGTTGCGCTGTAAAGGGCAACGGTTCCGTTGTCGCGTTCGTATACGCGCACTGGAACGGCCTCCGAAATGCCGTCGATCAAGATTTGGCGCTGATCAACCAGGGCTGCGACGTCCCGACCGGCGCCAGAATTACGCAATATCAAAGCATTGAGATCGGCAACTTGCGACAAGGAGGCGTTCAGGTTTTCCACTGTCGCCGCAATGGCTGCGTCGGCATCCTGGCGCAGTTGTTGGGTGCCGTCCGAAACGGTGTTGATCTGTCTTGCCAGGGCAGCGGCGGCATCGACCGCCGCGTCGAGACGCGCCGTGCTTTCCGGGCTTGACGCAGCCTCCAGCAAGGCCGCGTCAAATGTTGCATAAAGGTTTGGAAGGCTCTGAGCGCTTTCAGGCGTGCCTGCCAAGTTTGCAAGGTCTGAGAAGAACCGCGCAAGCACTTCGGCTTCAGCCGTTCCGGCATCGGCAAGGCGACGGTCACGCAAGAGCGCTTGATCGACCTGTCGGGAAATGCCATCGACGCTGACGCCGCCACCGACGCGCGACGACAATGTTGTCGAGCGCGCGCCGTATCCTTCGGTCAGGGCATTTGCGATATTGCTTGCCACGACCTCCGTTTGGACGGCCGTTGCCGAAAGGCCCGACACCGCAGACCCAAGGGCTGTGCTGATGCTCATGCGATCATCCTTCTACTCTGCGCCCCTACCGCTTGATGTTGGTCGTCTCCTGCAGCATCTCGTCGACCGTCTGGATGACCTTCGCATTCGACGAATACGCCCGCTGGGTTTGAATCAGCTGCGTCAGTTCACCAGCCACATCCGTTGAAGATTCTTCCAACGCAAAGCCGACGATGTCGCCGGTTGGACCGTCAGCGGCATCCCAGAGGAAGAATGTACCGGATTCATTTGACGTTGAGTAAATTTGGTTGTCTTCCACGATCAGACCGTTCGGGTTAGGCAGATCGATCAACGGAATTTGGTAGATCGTCCGTGTGATCCCGATGTCGAAACTCGCCCGAACAAAACCGTTGGCATCCACCTCGACCGAAATCAGGTTGCCAACGGGTGAACCGTCCTTGGAAATCGAGGTTGGAGCAAAGCTATCGGACAATTGGGTGAACCCCTGTCCGGTTCCGATCGCCCCAATGTTTATATCGATGGGTCCACCCGCGACGTTGACCGAGAACGTGCCCGTTGCGCCGTCATACGCGCCGCCGGAGACAGTTGCTACCGATGCGATGGTGCCGCCGCCACCCCGAGTGTCGTCAAAAACAACCGTGTATTCGCCGATGGTCGAGCCGCCATCGGCACTGTCCGTCAAAACCATGGTCCAGGTGTTGGATGCACCTGCCGTTGGTGGGACGGTCGGTGTAAATTCGATATTGATGCTCTGGGATGTCCCAAGGTTGTCGAAATACTCAACCGACAGCTCAAGTGGGTCACCGCTTGAGCCGAACTCAGTTTCCGTGGCCGGAAGGTTCACACCAAGATCGATGCGGGTCGTCGGCTCTGACGTGAACTGGTTCACATTGATCTGGACCGGTTCAAGCCCGTCGCCCGTGTCGCGCGGGAAGGTCGGGATCGTTCCGTCCGGGTCCGCTGGCCAGCCCATGAGAACAACGCCGTTGTTCGTTACGAGATACCCGTCTTCGTCGGTTCGGAAGCTGCCCGTTGTGGCAAGAAACAGCGGATACTCTTCATTTGCTGTGGCAAGGTTGGGTTCCGTGGTCACCGGCAGGAACCCGCGTCCGCGTACCGCCAAGTCTGTTGCATTGGCCGTGGTTGCCAAAGCGCCCGGCTGATCGATCAGGCGCTGCGTTGTCACCCGAACGCCGCCCGCTGAATACGTCCCCGACCCCGAGCTGATCACCAGCGAGGAAAAGTCGGCCTCGGCACGTTTGTAGCCATATGTGGAAGAGTTCGCGATGTTGTCTGCGATGGTGGCCAAGCGGCTTGCATTAGAAGCAAGTCCGGCCACACCGGCATTCAACGAGGAGGAAATCGTCATTACTGCACCTTTCTGCTGCATCGACTCGTCGTCATGAGCAGCGTTAGGTGCTGGCGTTTAAGATCACCCTAACATCTAAAATGCGCGCGATTTGATCATCGCCGCGAGCGCAACAATACCAACTCGATGCGGTTGTTGCGCTCAGACAAGGGATTGCCGCTTGCCATCTCGCGATCGGCATGTCCGGTGACACGCGCCATGCGTGGGTCCCCTAAACCGGCTTCCTTGATCAATTGCCTAACCACGTTTGCCCGGGCGCTTGATAACTCCCACGTCTGGTTGTCGGTGACGACAATAGGTTGGCTGGCCACATGTCCCTCGATTGCAACGCGGTTTTCGACCAAGGCGAAGACCTCGGCGACGGCGCCAACGATTTCAACAAGAGCTTGAGTCGGCGTGGGCGTCCCGGGCTCAAACAGGGGAACGCCGTTTATGTCAAAGATTTCTACTACCAGTCCCTCATCTGTGATTTCAGAGACGATGTGGCGCTGCAAGAGCTGCGATACCATGCTTTCTCCGCCAACACCTCTGATAAGAGCTTGGGCTTCCTCGAGTGCTTCGGCTTCCTTTTCCTCGCTATCTGGATCGACTCCAGTTTCCCCCCTGGCGCGATCGGCGTCCGTTGGCTGTTCGGACCCGGCTCCGGTTCCGTTCTGAGATTGCGAGTCTTCGGCAAAAACGCTGTTGCCGCCAAAAGCGCCGTCGCCCCCACCAGAAATTCTGTTGATCGGAATTGTTGGGTTGAAGTAGTCCGCTATGCCCTTTCTCTGGTTCTCCGTGGTCGCACCCAAGAGCCACATCAAAAGGAAGAACGCCATCATCGCAGTCACGAAATCGGCGTAGGCAACCTTCCAGGCGCCGCCGTGGTGGCCATCGGCAGCGATGACCTTCTTTCGCTTAATAATGATCGGCGCATTTGACTGCGCAGACATGACCCATCACCTCACTTCACCCACGTCAGGGGTACCATCGCGATTGCTAAGGAATGGTGAACAACGAAAGGGTGTCGATTCGGCGCAATCGACCTTCGGACCGTTTCCAATCAGGTGCCAATAGCAAGCAAAGGTCAAAACCGTCCGCTCCAATCGGATAACTTTTGTGCCAAACTTCCTAGAATTAACCGCAAATCCGCGCGGTTGTGCGGGCCACCCTTTGAATTTGCCCGCACCACATCTTTGTGAGTTGAGTCAAACTTTACGGAATTGACCAGATCGCGTATCTCTTTGCCACCGAGCGGAGTTCAGCTCGGCTTAATGAGGATTGACTGTATGTCGCTTACCGACCTTTCCCCTACCTATGCGGTGACCACCGCATCGGGTCCCCCCTCCAAAGCCTATTTCCGCGTGATCAAGCCGTTGCTGGATCGATTGCTGGTTTTGATCAGTCTTCCGATCACACTGCCAGTGATCGTTGTTCTCGCACTCTTGGTTATGCGTGACGGCCACAACCCGTTTTTTTCGCAAGCCCGTGTTGGCCGTGGAGGACAAACTTTTCGTCTGTTGAAGCTTCGCACGATGGTGCCGAATGCAGAGACGCGCCTTGAGGAGTTTCTCTCAAGCAATCCAGAAGCCCGCGCTGAGTGGGATGCGACACAAAAGCTCAAGAACGATCCGCGCATCACAAAAATCGGCCGTTTGTTGCGCAAGACGTCGCTGGATGAGCTTCCCCAGCTATTGAATGTTCTGGCTGGGCAAATGTCACTGGTTGGGCCGCGCCCTATGATGCCGTGCCAAAAATCAATGTATCGAGGCGAAGCCTACTATCGCCTCAAGCCCGGTATCACTGGTGTCTGGCAGGTCAGTTCACGAAATGGCTGCGAGTTTGCCGAGCGCGCGCAATTCGATGCGTCATATGAGCGCGAACTCAGCTTTGTGACTGACGCGAAAGTGCTCTTGCGCACAGTTGGCGTTGTTCTTCGGGCAACCGGTTACTAGTATTGGGCCTTCGATAACCTCGGCGGTGTGGTGTTTTCATCGTAATCTACCGACGCCGTAGCATGGAATTCATTTTGAGGACGAACTGATGGTTAAGTTGCAGTCAAAACATGTGGCCTTCAAAGCATTGGCTTTGGTATCGGTCGTTTTCCTCGCGGCCTGTGAGTCCGACGAAGAAAAGGCTGCAAGCTACTTTGAGAGCGGTGTCGAACTCTTGGAAGAGGGCGACGTTGACCGCGCGCTGATCGAATTCCGCAATGTATTTAAGCTCGACCCAAGCCATGCTGAAGCGCGCGAACGTTATGCGGCGGCCGTCCGAGATCAAGGGCGCTTGCAGGAGGCTTTTGGTCAGTACCTTAGGCTCGTCGAGTTCTATCCCGATAATTTGGAAGGTCGGATCGCACTTTCAGAGCTCGCGCTGCAAAGCTCTGCTTTCGAGGAATTTTCACGGCACGCACGCGCCGCTGGAGACATTGCGCCAGAAGAAGACCGCGTCAAAAACCTTTTGGTCGCGGTCGATTATTTAGAAGCCGTGCAAGAAGAAGACAGCGCGGCGCAGGACGAAGCATTGACCCGCGCTTTCGAGCGTCAGGATCAGAATCCGGACAGCATCGCACTGAATCTCGTTGCGATCGATGGCCTTATGACCGAGCAAAAATTTTCCGCAGCAATCGAGCAAATCGATATAGCTATCAAAGACGATCCAAAGCGCCGTTCGCTGTACAACACGAAACTGACCGCGCTTGATGCACTCGGCGAAACCGCCGCAGTTATTTCGCTTTTACGTGAGATGGTGGATATTTTTCCGCAAGATGAAGAAATCGGATCTAGCCTCATCCGGTATCTTTTGTCTCTCGGCGACTTGGATGGAGCCGAGGATTTCCTCCGCGATATGGCGTCACGCGACGACGCAGAATTGGAGAACCGCTTGGTTCTGGTTCGGTTCGTCGAACAAACCAAGGGCCGCGAAGCTGCCCGTGCCGAGGTCGAGGCTTTTATCGCCGAAGGTAAAGACACCCTCCGCCTCCAATCCCTTCTGGCTGGATACGACTTTGACGATGGGAAAAGGGAAGAAGCAATCGCGTCTCTAGAAGCGCTGGTTGCCGACGCGGAGCCGTCCGACGCTCGTCGCCGCGTGCAGGTTCTTCTGGCGCGTTTTCTCGATACAACGGATAACGAGGTTGGCGCCCGTGCCGTAATTGAAGAAGTCCTGGCGCAAGATCCTTCAATGGTTCAGGCCTTGGAAATGCGCGCGGCCTGGCTCATTGAAGAAGACCGAGCGGATGAGGCCATTACCGCTTTGCGGCAGGCCTTGGATCAGGAACCCGAAGACGTTTCTGCCATGACGTTGATGGCGCAGGCTCATGCTCGGAACGGAAACCGTGCGCTTGCCGGTGAGCTGCTGGCCCTCGCGTCTACGACGTCGAATTTCGCCCCCGCAGAGGCGCTTCGCTATGCGGCCTTTCTTGAAAGCGATGAAAAGTATCTGCAGGCAGAGGAAGTGCTTTTGAATGCCCTTCGCCGTGCTCCTAACAACACGGATATCCTCACGCAACTCGGCCAGACCTATGTGAATCTGCGAGACTGGCCGCGTGCGGAACAGGTCGTTGACAGCCTGAGAAATTCCTCGGATCCCGTCGTGACAGCTGCCGCTGATACTCTTCAATTGCGTGTTCTGAGCGGGCAGCGCGGTGCAGACGAGGCGATGGCCTTCCTTGAACAGCTCGCAACCTCAGACGATGGTTCTGCCTTGTCAGCAAATATTGCTTTGGTCCGAGCGCGTGCCGCGCGGGGTGATTTTGCCGGTGCGTTGGACCTCGTCGCAGATCTACGAGCAGAGAACCCCGAGGTCCTGGCCTTGGTTGTGCTTGATGCAGCGGTCGAGGCTGCTGCTGGCAACACTGCGCAAGCAGAAACAAAATATCTCGAGGTCCTAGATGTTGCGCCGCGCGCAGAGGACGTCTGGATGCAACTCATTCGACTGCAGAACCGTACCGGACAATCTGACGCTGCAAGCGCCACACTCGACCGTGCGCTTACTGCAATCCCGGGTGCGCCGAACCTTTTGTGGGCAAAGGCAAGCTTTCTGGAACAGTCGGGCGACCGCACGGGCGCATTGGAGGTCTATGAAGAACTCTATGAAAGTAATTCTGGATCGCCAATTATCGCGAACAACTTTGCCAGCCTCATGACGCAGCTCGATCAGTCGCCTGAGACGGTGGATCGCGCGTATCAAGTCGCACGGCGGCTCCGCGGCAGCGAAGTTCCAGCGTTTCAGGATACGTATGGATGGATTGCGTATCTTCGAGGCGACTACGAAGAAGCTATAAGCCACCTCGAAGGCGCAGCAGCAGGATTGCCAGACGACCCTGTCGTGCAGATGCATTTGGGCCTGACGCTCGTGGCGCTAGAGCGAACCGACGAGGCGCGTGTGCAGCTTCAGAAAGCCGTGGATCTTGCCGGAGCGCAAAGATCGGGTTTGGTCACAAAAGCGACAGAAGCCCTTGCGATGCTTGATTCTGCGCTTGAAAGCAGCGATGCCAATTAAGATACACGTTAAGGTAATTTGACCAGTAGGGCTTAGGACAAGCAGATGACGCAGATGGTAGACTCATTCGAAACGGGATCGGCGCGGAGCAGGTTCCCTCTTAGTCCCGGGTTTTTGGCCCTGGTCGCGCTGTTGGCTGCATCGATCCCGGTCTTTTGGCTGGGGTTCGAATCCCTCGCATCCGCTTGGGCGACACCGGAGTACAGTCACGGCCCCCTGATTCCGCTGATCTCGCTGTACCTCTTCTTAAGAGAGATCCGGACATATCCACCTGCGACCGCAGAACCGAACAAGCGTTGGATTGGCATCGCGGTCCTGACTTTCGGGCTGTTTATCGCGATTGTAGGCAACATTGCTCGTATCCCTGACATCGTGACGTACGCGATGATCATTTTCCTGTCGGGCGTCGTACTGACCATCTTCGGTTGGGATCGGGGCAAGCTCCACCAGCTTCCGGTTTTGCATCTGATTTTCATGCTGCCGCTCCCGCAGTTCCTGTATTGGGACCTGACGATTTTCCTTCAGGGGATATCATCGGTCGTTGGAGTTTGGTTCGTTGATCTGGCTGGAGTGCCCGTTTTCCTTGATGGAAATATCATCGACCTTGGCGTCTACAAGCTCCAGGTTGCTGAAGCTTGCTCTGGCCTTCGCTACCTTTTCCCGATCCTGAGCTTCTCCTATCTCTTCGCTATCCTGTATCGCGGACCAATCTGGCACAAAGCGGTGCTTTTGCTAGCTGCAGCCCCGATTACGGTGTTCATGAATTCATTCCGGATTGGCGTAATTGGCATTCTGGTCAATAGCTATGGGATCGAGCAAGCAGAGGGTTTCCTGCATTTCTTTGAAGGTTGGATCATCTTCCTTGCCTGTGTTGGCCTTCTGTTCCTGATGGCAATCGCGCTTCAAAGACTGACACCCAATCCGCTGCCGCTGGCCCAGGCGATCGATCTGGATTTTGACGGTTTTGGCGGGATCATGTCTCGAGTCTTTTCCGTCGGTATGAGCCGGGCGCTGGGTATTGGCGTTGGCTTAGTCGCCGCAGCTGGCATCGGATGGTTTGCTCTGCAGACAGAGTCTACTCGCTTTGTCGATCGCGACCCGTTTTCGCTCTATCCAAATACTATTGGAGATTGGGTCGGATCGCGCAGGACACTTGAACCGTCGATTGAAAAGGTCTTGGGCGCTGATGACTACATCAACTCCAACTATTCTTCGCCCGGTACGTCGGCTCGGGTTAACTTCTTCGCTGCATTTTATAATCGTCAGACGGAAGGGAGTGGAATACACTCGCCAGAGGTCTGTTTGCCGACAGGTGGCTGGGAAGTGTTCGAGATCGAGCCCTACGAAGTCTCTTTTCCGGATACTATCTATGGGACATTTACACTAAATCGCGCCGTGATCGAGAAGGGCCTGTCGCGCCAGATAGTCTATTATTGGTTCGAACAGCGAGGACGTCGGATGACGAACGACTTCGCAGCCAAGTTTTCGGTTGTTTACGATAGTATAGTAACTGGTGAGCAGCATGGTGCGATCGTTCGCTTCACGACGGCAGTCGCGCCGGATGAGAGCGAAGCAGATGCCGACGCACGCCTTCAATCCTTCATGGCCGAAACTCTTCCGTCGCTTCCCCGGTTCGTTCCCTAACCTCAAAGAGCCCTTGTGCCGGCTTACGGGCCGGTCAAGAGTTCGGCCATGACGCAACCCGATCCATTTCCCAAAGGCGATGTCGAAATCTTCGACATTCCTTGGATCATTGCAGCGCTCATCGCCGTATGCGTTCTGATTGAGTTGCTGCTACAGGCCATCGGGTTTGGACTTCTGGATGGGTCGCGCACGCGGGTCTATCACTTCGTCGCCTTCTGGAGCGGAGTTCTGCGCGATTGGCCGCCAAACTATGCCGCGCAGCCGGTTACTATGTTTGTGACTTATGGCTTTTTCCATGCGGGTTTTTTCCACCTTTTGGTGAACATGATCACGCTTTGGTCCGTTGGCCCAATCCTTGTCGACCGCGTCGGGACTTTTCGATTTCTTGTCCTGTATTTCGCCTCAATGGTTGGCGGAGCGGCCGCTTTCGGGCTTTTGGCGGAAAAACTGCTTCCTATGGTAGGTGCATCGGGCGCTCTGTTCGGCCTTGCAGGTGCATTTCTGTCGTGGAATTACGTGGATCGTTTTGCAACGGGGCTGAACCTTTGGCCAATCGCACGGGTTATCGGGCTGTTGATTGCCATGAACGTGGTGCTTTTCATCGCGACGGGTGGGCAGTTGGCTTGGGAAACCCATTTGGGTGGATTCGTGACCGGTTGGGTCACGGCGCTTTTGCTTGATCCACGCAGCCAGGCTCTTTGATGCGACGTTTTGCCAAAACGCAGTAACAAAGCCGATTTCACCGTCTGGTGCAGCTTGACAATACCAGGTCTATCGCGGGACTAGTTGCTAAGGGGCAACAGTAGTCTCGCGCTCTGTGCGAGGCTTCGTTGCTGTGTTATACCGTTGGCCACTGGGGAGCGCGCGGTTAACGAGTACCGGGCTCACATGTGTGAGCCTTTAAGGATTGCAGGGGCGCATGTCGCAAATGAAAGATACGCCTTCAACTGATGGCCCGCTGAACAAGCGGGAACCGTTGGGTGACGCCGTGTCCCCGGGAGCCGATGACGGCGCATGGAAAGACCGTCTGGCAGAGGCGCGTGCACAACGCGAGGCCGTGCTTGCCGAAAAAGCGCAGCGCGGCGAGGGCAAAAAGAAAAAGCAGTTGAAGCCTTGGGAGCGTGCCGAACTTGCGGCAGCCGTGCGTCGAAAGCAACGTGAGGAAACTGGGGCGGTGACGCGCAAGGCGCTCGAACAAAAGGTTCAAACCCCCGAGCCTGAAAAAGCGCCTCAGGTTGCCGCAGCACTTGCAGCCGTGACAGAAACACCGTTGGTGTTGGAAGCAACCGTTTCGCAAGGCCGCGAGGCTGAGGACAATCCACGCGACCGGCGGCTTTGGGCTATAGCAGCAGTGTTTTTGATCGGCTTGGGTGCCGGCTTTGTCGTCGCTGCACCTGAACGAATTGCGACTGGGTTCTCGAGTCTTCAAATCATGTTTGGGAACAAGCCGGAGCCAACGGGTCCGCAAGATACAGTTGCGTCGCTTCCCGCAGCAATTAGTAACTCCGGGAATATCGGAATACTGCTTCCTGAAAGTACGCGGCCATCAGATCTTGGCTTGTCTGAAATCGTTTTGAGTCAGGCTGCATTCCGGATTGGGCCGCCTGAACCGTTCAGCGCACGTTCTGGCGCGCCCCAGACGGTCACAAAAGCTTTCTTTGGCGAAAGATCAATGCTGCGCCCTTTGGAGCCAGTTCACGTTGTGCCAACGCCGGATGTCAACGCGAGTAGGTTGGTTTCAGCTGCTCGACCGAGAGTTTCCTTGTTCGGGCAGAATGGAATCTTTGCGTCGCAAGTGCCCGCTGAATCCGGCAGCATCGTCCGCCTTGAGGAACGGGCCGACTTCGTGAGGTACACTCCCTTTCAGCCCGGTACGCCAGCTGCAGAGAAAGCGTTTGCATCTGAAATGCTTCGAGCCCCGACGAAAGCGTATGGAGTAGAACCGCCTCTTTCGGCGGCAGATGTGTTAGGTGCCGTTCAGCTATCATCATTTGCTGCATCAGAGCTCCCCTTGGCGTCTGGGGTCGAATTTGGACAGCTGCCGCGCCTTGGTTCACGCACACGAAATACAGTCGGCGCGCTCTTGTCGCCAGAGCGGCCAGACCGGCTGGATCTTGGCAGCGCACCCATTCGGCTTGCCGCGCTAACGGAAGGCTCGCGGCTTGACTTTGAAAGCCCATTTTCAGCCGCCGCTGTTGTGCCTGATGTCTTGGAAGCTGAAACGGGTTTTCTCAGAGCCCCTGCGACATTGGCGCCTGCGCCGCCGACTATAGGTGTACTGTTGACTGTCGTGCCTACGCCGAAGGTTGAAACTTGGGCAGCACTTCCCGAACTTCGAGACGGACCCGTGACTATTGAACCAGTTCAGCTGGCAGCACTTTGGTCCGATCAAGAGATTGCGCAGTTGGAAGTCAGTCTTTCGATACCAGCAGATGTGCTTGAATTTAGTCCTCTTGATGCGGTTACCGCTCCTTATCGCGCAGAAACGCCGCCTAGGTTCGCTGGCTTGGACGTGGTGCTTTGGGCGCCAGAAGCGACCCCGGATGAGCGCGTCGCAGAAGTCGAACAGTCCCTTATTGAAGCCGGCTTCGTATCCGATCCCGCAAATCGAATGGACATCAGGATAACTCAGGATCAGGTCCGGTATTTTCAGCCTTCTTCGGCAGAGGCAGCCGCCATTTTGGCATCGTCCATAGGCGCAAGGTTGCGAGACTTCACCAGTTTTCGACCATCCCCACCGGAAGGAACGATTGAAGTTTGGTTGCAAGGCGAATCCGTTTCCGCGCCGCCTCCGACGCGCGTAGCGCGTGCGCCACGCCCTACGACGCGACAAACCCAAGCGCAAAGAGAGCAACAACAACTATTGCAACTTCGAAACCGTTTGATCCAGACTCTGCGTCAGAACGATTTCTAGCCTGTTGGGGGCAAGATGCGAAGATCTCGACTACTAGCGATCCTTACTGCAGCTTTGCTGCTGGGTGGAACGCCGTCTGTGCATGCAGCCTACACTCTTGCGCAGCTTCAGATCATCGAAGCTCTAATCCTTGAAGGCAACCTGAGTGGTTTGCGTGTGTTCCTTCTAAACAATCCGGGAATCCTAGAAGGAAACGATCCGCTTGCCGTCGAATTGCGGGACTTCATGCTGGAGCAACAAGCGAGCGTATCCGGTTTTGGTTTCAGCGACGACGACGATGACGACAATGAAATTCCGTTTTCTTCCTCGGGCCCTGGAGACGATCCGTACTGAAACGCATGGTGAAACCAAAGGTGTCCTACGTGGTGGCTGGCGGCTTTCCCGGCGGAACCTCTTCCGCGATAGCTGCGGAACTCCGCGCAATTCAATCGGTCGCGAGACCAAGCGTTGCGGTTTTTGATTGTGATCTTTTCAGAACCGGGACTTTCGCGCCTCAGTTAGAGGAAGTCATTCGCCGCGAGCGATTGCATGTCGCATTCAATCCACGAGTTGTCCAAGACGATGTTGTGATCCTGCATAATCCATCCTTCCTGAAGCGAAACTCTTCTTTTGACCTGCAAATTACCGCTCGACATCTGATCGTCGTGACCCACGAGAACTTTTTGCGCCCCGGTGGGTTCCAGCCATACGATGTTGCAACAACATTGTCATTGATCGACAGCGGGAGCGTTGCCCTGAAGAAAACGCTCGCGCCCATCGGCCCATTTAATAGGTCCGGTGTGGAATCCTGGCTCGGTTCTTCGAATGGCTTTGAGCATTGGAGTTGCCTTTCTGATGACTGGTTCAACATCTTTGACATGCAGCCGAGACCTCCAACGCAACACCCAAGGGACAGGCGCGGTCGCGTTTCTAGATCGGGGGCTGAAAAGTTCCCGCATATTGCCGAACTTGATCTGCTGTTCCCGCCGCAAGCCGAGGCGAACGTCATTCTCGGCGGCGACCACTTGGAGAGGTTTGCACTAAGCCGACCCCATTGGACAATCCATCCCTTTCGTTCGCGTCCGGTTGAGGACGTTCTGTCGGAGATTGATTTTTTCGTCTATTTCGCAGCCCCTACATGGCGTGAAAGCTTTGGCCGGGTCATCGCCGAGGCGATCGAGGCTGGCAAGTTGGTCATCACTGACCCAGAAACAGCAAAGCCATTCGGGAAGGGGGTCGTTGGCACAGCACCCGAAGAGGTGTCGTCTTGCATCGCGTCTTTCATCGCTGCGCCAGACAAGTACGTAGAACATGTCGTGCAGGCACAAAGCGACCTGGAGCGCTACTCGCCAGAAGCATTTCGCGATCGCTTCCAATGGATCTTTCAATTGCCGAAGCTAGCAGCATGATTGCGATCCAGTGCCTTGCGCAAAAGTCCCTCAAAGCGTTCGACGCCGCACAGATATTCGCGCAGCAACTGGATCGCCTAGGCCACGACATCGTGCTCGATGAGAACACGGTCCCAGACGATCTGGACCGTGGTCGCCACTATGAAGCGGCACCGTTCCTGGCCGATCTGAACGGTGTCGCGCCGGATCGGCTTGTCCTCTTGGGCGCCGAGGCACTGGATGCTAAGACCTTGGACAGTTTGCGGTTTGGCACAATGGGTCTGCCAAAGCGAATTGACGCTTTGGGTCGGTTTGCATCCCTTCAGGCGAAAATCGATGCAGAGACGAAGCTCTCCTATGCACTGGGTCAAAACGTCGTCGCGTTGGATCTTTCCGAAATGCAGGGCGGTACTCTGCTACAGGCGGCCCTTTCTCCGCTCTTTGGTGAGCCTTTGCCCGCAAGGCCCGAGAGTATGCCTGTCGTTCAGCTCTATGTCGAACCCGAAAGCCTTGACGATGCGCTTGGTCTCCCAACCCTCGAAGCCATGTCATACTCCAATGATTTTCGCCTCGAGGTAATTATCGCAGGTGTTGGCAAGTCAGTGATTGGCGCCTCCAGGGCAAACGATATTAAGGTATACGCCTACTCGGAGCTTCCGCCCTTTGAACTGAGCACCCGCGCGGACATCCTGATCATCCACGGGGTATCTGTGCCTGGCGAGCGCATGGCACAACACGCCGTCAACATGATCACCAACGCGCGACCCGTAATTGACTGTACGGCAGATCGTGTGATGGCATCCGAGGGTCTGCCCGTCATTGCGGGACCGGGTGATCCAGCGGCCTTGGCACCTTTTCTTGAAGCGCGAGTTTTACCCGAACTCAAGGAAATCAAAAGTCGGATGCTTCAGTCGAAATGGGTCCGCGCAAACACACTCGACGTTCTTTGCGAACGCCTGGATTTCCCGGTCCCCGAAAAGACGCCCTCGAAAGAAGATCAAACCATTGTCATGATGCCCACTAATGGGACAGGTCTAGGGCACGCGCGCCGGACGCTTCTTGTTTCGAAGGAAATTGCCTCCGCTCCTGTGTCTTTCGCGGCATTTCCAAGTTGTGTCCCACTGATTCACCGGGCTGGTTTTGCGTGTGATCCCCTTGTCAGCAAGAGCGATGAACACAGTAACACAATCGCAAATGACGTACTGAACTACACGCGTCTCCGCCGGATTCTTCGGTCAGGTGATACCTTAGTCTTCGATGGGGGATACGTTTTTGACTCAATATTGCGAACATTGGCGGAAACACAGGCGCGCGCGATTTGGATACGGCGTGGTCTTTGGTTGGCAAGTCAGAAACGTGATGCAACCCTCGAGCGGGAAAAGGCCTTTCAACGTGTCATCGTTCCCGAAGAAGCCTTCGCGGATTTGAATGAACCCCTAACCTTCGGGCGGCATGTGCGTTCCGTTGGCCCTGTGGTTGCGACGCGATCCGCAGATGTTGATGCGGTCCGCGCTGATCTTTCGGAACGGTTTGATCGTCCCATTGGCCAACTCGTCGTGTCGATGCTTGGGGGTGGAGCGGCTTCTGATCGAACGGCGCAAGCCATGCACCTCGCCGCGTTGGCAGAAAGGCGCAATGATCTTCTCCACCTAAGTGTCGCCTGGCCGGGAGCGGTTGTCGCGCCGGGCCTATTTGGCTGGACTAACACTCGTGTAGTACAGACGCAGGATGCTTTGTCCCTTGCGCTGGCAGCGGATTTCGTTGTTTCGGCCGTTGGATACAACGGTTTTCACGAGTGCTTGTACAACGCCATCCCAGCGCTCTTTGTACCACAGATTGCACCCTTCATGGACGATCAAGAGCGGCGCGCCAGAGCCGCAGTTGATCGCGGGCTCGCCGCTTTGGCAATGCCAGGCGAAATGGCAAAATTCGAACGCCTTTTCACGCAGTTCTTAGATGGATATTCAGATACGTTGCGCGGCGCATTGTCCAAGGTTGACCTGCCCGAACGTGGCAACGCAGCCGCCGCGCGCTTAATCGAGGAAGTTGCCCATGACCGGACGTGACTGGAGCCAGGTTCTTGCCGGGCTCAGCCCACATATGCCAACCGATCTCGATGGGTTGGACGCGACTACTACTCCGCCCGGGCGGTTGACGCCACCAAAACGCCCGCCGTCGTCGCGGTTGTTTCGTCTTGAAACCGAACGGGCGGGAATAGGGGTCCGCGTGCGCGCTCGTCTCGAGGATCCTTCGGCCCTCGCTGCTCGGCTAGCGGCAATTGCACTTGAGCGCGATCTGATGCCGATCATCCTGTCCGACATTCCGCGCAGTGGTTTCGAACGCTGGGGATTCCGAGTAGAACGGATTTCTGGCGAAAGCGAATGCGAACGCGACGCCATGATCGAAGAGGTCAAGGCGTTTTGGTCGATTGCAGTTGTCGTCGAAGCCGAGGATGTTGCAGGACTAAATTAGCGGCCTTTGGCCGAGCCCCTGGTCGACAGTATACACTGATTGCACCGCGTGATAGCGAGGGCGAAAATTGGACCATTAGGGGCGGCAGGCCAAAGGGATGGCACCTGAGTTTAGCATCGTCATTCCGATGAAGGACGAAGAAGGGAACGTTGGACCCCTTCTGGACCGTATCGATGCTGCCTGTGCGGGCCGCCGATTTGAGGTGGTCATCGTGAACGACGGTTCCGGGGACCGCACCGCGGATGTCGTGCGAGAGCTTCGGCGCAAGCACGACTGGCTACGCCTTCTCAATCATGAGAAAAGCGCTGGGCAAAGCGCCGCGGTCTGGTCGGGCGTGCGGGCGGCGCACGCGGAAATCGTGGCGACCATGGACGGCGACGGGCAGAACCCGCCCGAAGAAGTGCCAAAACTGATCGACCGGATCATGGCCGAGGACAAACCCTACCTCGTTGCGGGCCAGCGGGTTGGACGCGTGGACACGGCTGCCAAAAAGCTGGCGTCGAAATTCGCCAACCGACTTCGTGGCGCAATGCTGAAAGACGACACGCGCGACAGTGGCTGCGGGCTGAAGGCGTTCCGGCGCAGTGCCTATCTGGACCTGCCGTACTTCAACCACATGCACCGCTTCCTGCCTGCATTGTTCAATGGCACAGGGCTTAGCGTCGTCCATGTCGACGTCACGGCCGAACCACGCGGCGCCGGACAGTCCAAATACACGAACCTTGGGCGTGCATTGGTTGGGATCTGGGATCTGTTTGG
>CAZWZG010000045.1:0-19110 GCA_964638245.1 uncultured Rhodobacterales bacterium | reverse complement strand
CATCGTCGGCGGGCACAAGGTGTACCTGCGCACCGGCGAGTACGAAGACGGCAATCTGGGCGAAATCTTCCTCGACATGCACAAGGAAGGCGCTGGCTTCCGGGCGATGATGAACAACTTTGCCATCGCGGTGTCGGTTGGCCTGCAATACGGCGTTCCGCTTGAGGAATTCGTCGACGCGTTCACCTTTACCAAGTTCGAGCCCGCGGGCCTTGTGCAGGGCAACGACTCGATCAAGAACGCGACCTCGATCCTCGACTACATCTTCCGCGAACTGGCGGTCAGCTACCTCGACCGCACCGATCTGGCCCATGTCGCCCCCGAAGGCCATGCGTTCGACGACGTTGGACGGGGTGAGGAAGAAGGCAAGCGCAACTTCTCGGAAGTTCCGGGCAGCGGCGGCTCCGATCCTATCGAGGTCCTGAAACAGGTCGCCTCGTCGGGCTACCTCCGCAACCGTCTGCCTCAGGAACTTGTCGTGCTGCAGGGCGGGCAGGCCGGAGCAGTTGCGCTCGACAGCGCCGCGGATCCGGTCGCCACGCTTCAGACGCTGGTCCCGGAAACCGCAGCCACGAGCACCGCGATTGCAAGCGGGACCGTAACGATGGACGCCAAGACCAAGGCCAAAATGCAGGGCTATGAAGGCGACCCATGCGGCGAATGCGGAAACTACACGCTGGTGCGCAACGGCACCTGCATGAAGTGCAATACCTGCGGCGGGACGTCCGGGTGTAGCTAAGGAACAGGGTGGGGCGGCACTTTCGTCCCCCCACTCTTACACGGGGCGGGTGCGCTCGCCCTTGACGCGGATCAGGCCGCAGGCAGAAAACCGGGCGGTACACCAGAATGAGCCTGATCAGTGAAACTCAAGGGGCCCCTCGGGGCCCCTTCTTTCTGACCCATTCTCAGGCGTGCAATAGGAATGTCACCAAATCTGCGACGGCCTGAGGATCAACGGCGTCATGGTCACCTTCCTGAACGAGGTAGGTGTGTTTTTGTCCCATATGCTCAGCAAGCACCCGAAAGAACGTCACGGCATTTTCGGTGCGATCGAGAGGAATGATTTCGAGCACACGGGCCTCAGGCTTGGACCAAACCAAGCCATTCAAACCAGCACCATGTTGCCCCACTACGACCCGAGCCCGACGAAACAATGCGATTTGTTCACGGAAAGATAGATCTTCAAGAACAGCACTTTGGACTTCAAGGTTTTGACTGATAGCGCTCGCTATCTCTTTCGGGTTTGCCACGCTACGCCTGTCGGCACCCGCCAACTTGTAGCTTGAGACATGCTTGTAGCGCTCAACGTAGCTTTCGGAGCGATAGTAGTCTTCTGCCGGCTTACGAACGAGCAGGAGGACATCCAGCGGTGTTTGGGCGCTTGCAGGCGCAAAATCGTCAGCGAATTGCTTGAATCTTTCGATTTCGTGGGGTTGGAACCAGTTTCTATTTTTGTGGACGCGGTCCATGCCGAGTAGGTGAGCCCGCTCGATGCGCTGAGGGGCCCGCTGATAGGGAATAAGCAGTGCCGGATAGCGGACGACGTGCTCCAAATCGTAATGCTCCAGAACATCATCCAGAATTCCATTCATGGGTCCGACGTCGGGCACATGGATGGTTTTGGTTTTGGAAAACGGAGCAGTTTCCATCCGGAGGATCAGCGGAAGAAGGAATCCGTTGAAAAAATGGTGAAAGTGCTCAGCTCGACCACGCATAGTGCTTGGAACGATGATGAGGTGATTGTCTGGTTCCGCGATATCAGAACATGTCTTGCAATACGCAAGAATGGGTTCGCGGACCGCATTTGAAGCGCTTTGGAACGCGCCGCGAAGCGCGCTTGTTTCTCCAGTGGCAAAGACGGCGGCAAGAGCTTCACGCGTTGAGCGTGCTTCGGCCTCCATTGCCGATTGTCGGGGGTTCAGAATGCGTCGCGCATTTGCACGAACGCGGTTCAACAGGGTCATCAATCCGTCCCGCGAGAAAGTGCGGCAACGCCGGTCCGGGCGATTTCAACGAGGCCAAGTGGCCGCATGAGGTCCGCGAAAGCGTCGATCTTGGCGGGCGTTCCAGTGATCTCGAACACAAAGCTTTCGAGCGTCGTATCAACGGCATTGGCCCGGAAAATATCAGCAAGCCGCAGCGCCTCAACACGTTTTTCACCGGTACCTGCCACTTTCAAAAGCGCCAGTTCTCTTTCCACCGACGCGCCTTCGACCGTCAGATCATGCACTTCATGCACCGGCACGATGCGGGCGAGCTGTGCTTTGATCTGTTCGATGACGCTTGGCGTCCCAGTCGTGACGATCGTGATGCGTGAACGGTGCCCTTCGTGGTCGATCTCGGCAACCGTCAGGCTTTCGATGTTGTACCCGCGCCCCGAAAACAACCCGATCACGCGCGCCAGCACGCCAGCTTCGTTGTCGACAACGACCGCAAGCGTGTGCCGTTCGACACCCTTCTCGTGATAGTCGCGAAGGTCATAGGCCGAATGGCTCGACGCGCCTTTTTTGATTCTTAGAGCAGACATACCGTTTCCCCTCCGGCGCTCAGACGAGCACCGCCCCCGTGTTGCCGATGGCATCTTTCGTCGAAGCCTCACCCAAGAGCATTTTGTTGTGCGGCTCGCCTGACGGGATCATCGGGAAGCAGTTTTCATGCTTGGTCACCGCGCAGTCGAAGATCACCGGACCGTCATGGTTCAGCATCTCCATGATCGCGTCGTCCAGATCGGCGGCGTTGTCGCAGTAGATGCCCTTGGCCCCAAAAGCCTCCGCCAGTTTGACGAAATCGGGCAGGGCTTCTGACCATGAGCTGGAATAGCGCTCTCCATGCAGCAGTTCCTGCCACTGGCGGACCATGCCGAGGCGCTCGTTATTGAGGATGAACTGTTTGACGGGCAGGCGGAACTGCACGGCCGTCCCCATTTCCTGCATGTTCATCAGCCAGGAGGCTTCACCAGCGACGTTGATGACCAAAGCTTCCGGGTGCGCCATCTGCACGCCAATCGAAGCCGGGAACCCGTAGCCCATGGTTCCCAGGCCACCCGACGTCATCCAGCGATTTGGATCCTCAAAGCCGAGGTACTGCGCGGCCCACATCTGGTGCTGACCAACCTCGGTGCAGATGTAGCGATCCTTGCGGTGCTTTGTCAGCTCTTCTAGGCGCGTCAGCGCGTATTGTGGTTTGATGACAGTGCCTTCCTGCTTGAACTTCAAGCAGTCAACCTTGCGCCATTCTTCGATCTGGCCCCACCATTTCGCGACCGCCGCGCTGTTCGTTTTGCGCCCGCGTGATTTCCAGATGCGCAGCATGTCCTCAAGCACGTGGGCCACATCGCCGATGATGGGCATATCAACATGGATCACCTTGTTGATGGACGAGGGGTCGATATCGACATGCGCCTTTTTCGACTTGGGCGAGAAATCCTGCACCCGGCCTGTGATCCGGTCGTCAAAGCGCGCGCCGATGTTGATCATCAGGTCGCAGCCATGCATGGCGAGGTTGGCTTCATAAAGCCCGTGCATTCCCAACATGCCCAGCCAGTTTTTGCCGGACGCCGGATAACAGCCCAGTCCCATAAGGGTGGACGTGATCGGAAAACCCGTCGCGTCGACAAGTTCGCGCAGCAACTGTGTGGCCGCATCGCCTGAGTTGATCACGCCGCCGCCGGTGTAGAAAACCGGTCGCTCGGCCTTTTCCATGGCTTCGACCAGTTGCGTGATGACGTCGATGTCGCCCTTCACTTTGGGTGAATAATGCGACGTGCGGGCCTTGGCCGGAGAAGTGTAGTTGCCAGTGGCGAACTGAACATCCTTTGGAATATCCACGAGAACCGGACCGGGACGGCCGTTTTGGGCGACATGAAAGGCTTGATGTATCACGTCGGACAATTGCTCGGTCTCTTTGACCAGCCAGTTGTGCTTCGTGCAGGGACGAGTGATGCCGACGGTATCAGCTTCCTGAAAGGCATCGTTGCCGATCATGAAGGTCGGGACCTGACCCGACAGTACGATGATCGGGATCGAGTCCATCAAGGCATCAGTCAGCCCGGTAACCGCATTCGTCGCACCAGGACCAGACGTCACCAGAGCAACGCCGACCTTTCCGGTCGAACGCGCATAGCCTTCTGCGGCATGCACGGCGCCTTGCTCGTGGCGGACAAGGATGTGCTGAATTTCGTTTTGCTGAAAGATCTCGTCATAGATCGGTAGCACGGCGCCGCCCGGGTAGCCGAAGACCACTTCGACACCCTGATCCTTCAGCGCTTTTACAACCATCTTTGCTCCGGTCATCGCGTCCGACATCAGCTCAACTCTCTTCTTTCCTTGCGAGACATAAAAAAACCCCCGGTCTTTGGTCGGGGGCGCATGCGGTTCCGTTATGGAGTTCCGTTACCGGCCCATGCACCCATTTCCTACGACTACGATTAGGCTTTTCACGCCTTGTCCTCCATTTTCGTTCGGGGACGGTATGTCGGGATTCGCAGAGCGTCAACAGCAAAAAGTTGCGCCAGCGCCCTCAGCTACGCAATTTTCGAAAATTCGGTGAAGGGGCTCAGGCGCGGGTTGGACGCGAGTCCGGAAGGTTGATGCGCGCCACTTGTTCCGCGATCGGATCGGTCGACAGCGGGTGCGTGTCCGAGGTGAAGGTGTCGGGATCATCAACGCGCTGCCATTCGCCGCGCGAATAGACTTCAAGCGCTGAGAAGTTCTTCTTGTAGCCCATTTTGGCTGAACCCGGGACCCAGTAGCCAAGATAGACATAAGGTAGGCCTGCTTCCCGCGCGATCTCGACATGATCGAGGATGACATAGGTTCCCAGGCTGGAAGCGGTCGTGGCGGGATCGTAGAACGAATACACCATCGACAACCCGTCTTCGAGGACGTCCGTCAGGCAAACGGCCATCAGCTCGGCCTCGCCATCCTCGTCCGTGCGCTTGTATTCGATGACGCGGCTGCGGATCGGTGTTTCTTCGATCATCGCCGCGAATTCGAAAATATCCATATCCGACATCCCACCATCTGCATGACGGCTGTCGAGATAGGCACGGAACAGCGCATACTGTTCTTCGGTCGCCCAAGGGGATGTGGCTTCGCGATACAACGCCGCGTTGCGATTGAGCGTGCGGCGTTGGGATTTGGACGGTTTGAAGTCTTCAACCCGGATCCGCGCGGACAGACAGGCCGAGCACTCTGCACAGGACGGGCGGTAAAGGACGTTCTGGGACCGGCGAAACCCTTGTTGTGACAGGGAATCGTTCAGCTTGCCGGCATATTCCCCCTGAAGCGCGGTGAACAATTTCCGCTCCATCCGCCCTTCAAGATAAGGGCAGGGTTGGGGTGCAGTCACGTAGAACTGCGGAGCGATGGGCAGCGTGTGACGCATGGAAGCGACGTCCTCCTGCCCATAGCCTAACAATCTCATTCATCCGGGGGCAATCCCCGATTTTGGGGAATTAAAACCGTGCGCTGTTATTGAACGCGGCAGTGCCGAGGATGTGGTCGGTCAGACCCTGCTTGCGCTCGGTGATCAGCATCAGGCCGATCGAGATGAGTTGCAGCGGGAAGATGGCAACCGAAACGAAGAACCCGGCCACATGAAGGAAGGCGGTCGTATTGTCCAATGGGCTTCCATCAAGGTTGCGGATCGACACTGCAAAGAGCCGCATGCCGAGCGTGGCTGAGCCTTGGGCGAGGGTCACCCAGCGGTAAAGAAAGCTGAGAACCGCGAAGATGAAGGGGGCCAGCGGGGTGGCGATAAAGAGCGTCATGGCAACGATGATCATTGTGGGGATCGCGATGATCACTGTGTCCACGATCCAGGCCAACAAACGCTTTGTCGGAGTGTCGCTGTGAATATCCGGGTGGGGGAGGGTCATATAGGTCATTATAAATCGGAGTTTCGCTGAGTGAAAACTGGGGCCGGGCGGAGGGAGGACCGACCGGCCTCTACCTTAGGCGGGGAGTGGGGTGCCCACCGCCTTGGGGGAATATTCGTCTTCCTTGGGCGCTTCGGTGATCTCGCGCGCCTTGTCTGCACGCTGGTCCATGAACTGATCGAACTCAGCGCGGTCTTTGGAGGTCCGCAAGCGATCGAGAAACTGGTCGAAATTCACCTGTTCCTTTTCAAGTCGGTCCAGAAGCGTCTGCTTGTAGGCATCGAAGCTTTTGTTGCCGCTTTCTTTCAAAGCGCCACCGTTCACGACCGGGCGTACCTGCTCGACGGCTTCTTTCACCGGGATGCGTCCGCCAAGGTTCGGGATCTGGCCCCATTGCCAGGCGAAGAAAAGCGCAAGAGCAACGCCGATAATACCGAACATGGCCATCGCGACGATCGAAACTGAAATCGCGAAACCGGCGTAAAAAATGATTGTCAGGATTTGCACGGGCAAAGGGGGGCGTGATGCGTATCCGTGTTTATCGACGTTCGAAGGCATTTCAGGGTCCTACCTGTTAAAGGAGTGAGGGGTGGCCCCGCTTACGCGGGGTCCTTTTCTTCTTTGGATTCGTCCGTTTTCGAGGCTTTGGACTGTTCGTCCATAAACTGATCGAATTCGGCCTTGTCCTTGGCAGCGCGCAGACGATCAAGGAACGTCTCAAAGGCGTCCTGCTCGTTTTGAAGGCGCTTCAGGGTTTCCGCCTTGTAGCTGTCAAAGGCGACGTTGCCTGAGGATTTGAACCCGTGGTTATGGCGCATCCGCTTGGCGCCGCAGCTTCCGTTAAACATGCGTTTGCTCCAGATCATGTAGGCCAGAAGGGCCAGGCCAATCGGCCAGAAAACGATAAAGGATATGACCATGGCTGCGATCCAGGCGCCTTTACCGCGCTGGTCGAGCCAGGTCTCGGCTTGTGAGGGCCAAGTTGCGATCGTGCTCATGTACATCTCCATCAAGTGTGCTTCGGTTATGTGAATGTCTTTCACATTGAAGATATGGAGAGGTGTGGCGCGCCTTTCAAGGAAAAATGTGAAACTTTTTTACATTATCGGAGTCACGCCGTGAAATCAGCCTCTTGGCCATGAATCGCATGGCAAAGCGTGCGCGGATTCACTGGGAAATTATGGCGTGGCGTGCCTGCGGCGGCCCAAATCACGTCGAACTCCATCAGTCGCGGATCAAAAAAGCTGCGCGAGGGCGTGACATGCCCCACCGGTGAGACACCGCCAATAGCAAAGCCGGTTGTCGATCGTATGAAGGCAGCGTCCGCTGCAAGCAAAGGTTCCCCCGCGACGATCGACGCTTTGGACGGATCGACGCGGTTTGCGCCTGCGGTCACGAACAGGAGGGCGGTGTCGGACTCTCCGCCTCGGAAGATGATCGACTTGGCAATCTGATCAACCTCGACACCGGCTTCCCTGGCGGCATCTTCAGCCGTTTTGGTCACACTCGTTGCCTCGACGATCTCGACATCCAGACCGAGCGTTTCCAGCGCCGCTCGCACGCGTTTCAGACTTTTGCTCATGACACCGATCTATCAATGCAATCGGCCTTGTTCCAGCCGCCGCTTGACGCCGTAGCACACGCGCATGACAGTCCGAGCATGAGTTTTGCCGCCCAGATGACCCGAGCACCGCGAGCGTTCGATGCCGCCGCCGGTCAGGAGACATGGGACAAAATGGGGCTCGACGCCGGGTTCCGTGACCTGATTGTCGGGACGGCGGGGTCCAGCCCGTTCTTGAAGACACTCCTTGAAAGCGAACGGGAATGGGTTGAAGCGGCCCTCGACGACGCCCCCGATGCGGTCGTCGCTTCGCTTTTGAGCGACACGGACGCGCTTCAGCCGTCTGATCTAAAGACGGGACTTCGCAAGTTGCGCCGCCGCGTGGCCCTTTTTGCAGGGCTTGCTGATTTGGCGGGCGTCTGGTCGGTCATGGATGTAACCCAAGCGCTGACCGATTTCGCGGACCGCTCAGTTGCTGCCGCCTTTGGCGCATCGGTTGCGCGCGAGGCGGAGCGGGGGAAGCTGCCAGTTCCATTGAGCGAACGGCCAATGCATGGGCTTTGCGTTCTTGCGATGGGAAAGATGGGTGCGCATGAGCTGAACTATTCTTCGGATATCGATCTGATCGTGCTGTTCGATGAGACGGCCTTTGATCCTGATGCTTTTGAAGAGGCGCGCCATAGCTTCGTGCGGGCCACCCGGAATACGGTTGGCCTTTTGAGCGATACCAGCGGCGGCGGGTTTGTCTTTCGTACCGACCTGCGCCTGCGTCCTGATCCTTCGGTGACGCCTGTGGCCATGTCGATGGGGGCGGCTGAACGGTATTACGAAGCGCTGGGGCGGACGTGGGAGCGTGCGGCCTATATCAAGGCGCGTCCGGCGGCCGGGGATCTGGAAGCCGGAGATGCGTTTCTCCAGACGCTCAGCCCGTTTCTGTGGCGGCGCACGTTGGATTTTGCGGCGCTGCGCGATGCCCATGACATGCGGCTGAAAATTCAGGCGCACAAGCGGATGCCCGGCTTGCCAGCCTATCGCGGGCGCGATTTGAAGCTTGGGCCGGGCGGCATTCGTGAGATCGAGTTTTTTACCCAGACACGCCAGCTGATTGCGGGCGGGCGGGATCCGTCGCTGAGATCGCGCCGCACGCTCGATGGGCTCAGTGCATTGCATGCCGCCGAGTGGATCGGGGCGAGCGAGCTAGAGGTCTTGAGCGCGGACTATTGTGCCTTGCGCGAAGCCGAGCACCGAATCCAGATGATTGCGGATCAGCAGACGCATGTCGTGCCGGTTGGGGAAGAGAATTTCGGTCGCATGGCCGCGCTGATGGACCTGGATCCCGAAGCTCTGGGGCGCGAGATTGAGGAGCGCGGCAAGCGCGTGGCCGCTATCGCGGAACAGTTTTTTGCCCCAAGCACGCCAGCGGCACGGGTGCAAACACCTCTAAAAGTACCCGAGCAATGGGTGTCCTATCCCGCGCTACGTTCGCCGCGCGCTGTCGAAATTTTCGAGCGTGTCCGACCCGCGCTGTTGGAACGGATTGCAAAGACCTCGGATCCTGACGCTGTGCTGGATCATTTTGGCACGTTCCTGATGGGGCTTCCGGCGGGGGTGCAGTTGTTTGCGCTGTTCGAAGCCAACCCGCAGTTGATCGAGCTGTTGGTGGACATCTGTGATACCGCGCCCAGTCTTGCGACCTACCTTGGGCGCAATGCCTCGGTGTTGGATGCCGTCATCGCCGGAGGGTTCTTTGATCCTTGGCCGGGCGTCGACGAGGTCGCCGACGACTTGGCCAGCGCGACGCAAGCGGGCGACTACGAGGAACGGCTGAATGCCTTACGCGGTGAGCACAAGGATTGGCATTTTCGCATTGGCGTGCACCATCTGCGCGGCTTGATCACCGCTGCTGAGGCGGGGGAGCAATACGCCGATCTGGCCGAGGCCGTCATCCGCGTCCTCTGGCCCATTGTTGTTGACGACTTTGCGCTTCGCTTCGGTCCGCCACCCGGGCAGGGGGCCGCGCTGATCGCTATGGGATCACTCGGGGCGCGGCGGCTCAATGCGGCGTCTGATCTGGATCTGATCCTGATCTACGATGCCGACCCGACCGAGGCCTCCAATGGTCCACGCTCCTTGCCCGCCGCGACGTATTTCGGGCGTCTGACCAAGACCCTGATGACGGCACTGACGGCGCCGATGGGCAATGGTCGCCTCTATGAGGTCGATATGCGCCTGCGCCCGTCGGGTCGGCAAGGGCCGGTTGCTACATCTCTTTCGTCCTTTGCGGCCTATCAAAGAAGTGAGGCATGGGTGTGGGAGCATCTTGCGCTGACCCGGGCGCGCACGGTCGTTGGAAGTACTTCGGTGCGTTCTGAGATCGAAGGGATCCGCTCGCAGGTCCTTGCCGCGCCAAAGCCGCGCGCGCAGGTCATGGCGGATCTTGACGAGATGCGCACGCGCCTTGCAGCCGCCCACGCGCCTACCGGTCCCTTTGACGTTCGAAACGGGCAAGGGTCGTTGATGGATATCGAGCTTTTGGCGCAGGCTGCTGCGTATCTGTCCACGCAAACCACGGCGCCGGGGTTGGGCGATCAGCTTCAGACGCTTGATGTGCTTGATATGGCAGATGCCGACCAAAAGGCGCTGAATGCCGCCGCGCGGCTGTTCTGGAGCGTTCATGCCGCACGTAACCTTGCCGGACTTGCCGCGACATCGGCCCCTGATGAGATCACCGGCGGGCTCAAAACATTCCTGTTGCGCGAAGCGGGTCAGGACACACCAGAAGCACTTGCGGCGTCATTGTCCGAAACCTCGGACGCTTGCGCGAAAATTGTAAATCACACAATCAGTGCTAATTTAGCGTCCAAGATCAGGGGAGGGTGAGGCCATGGATAAGATCAAGCGTATGCCTGATCCGTTGGACCCACGGGGTCTGATCCGGGAGAGTTACAATATCGATGGCATTACCGAAGCAGAGTGCCGCTCGATTTTTCTGGACTGGGCAATCGGCGTGCCGATGGACGAAAACGCCAAGGACCATATCGAGCGATTGCTGGTCTGCTACGCGGACGCCCATCCTGACCATCCTATGACCCTGGTTTTGCGCCACGGCCTTGGAAACGCCAAACCGGCCCGCAGAGGCGGACGGCGGGGGCGCGCGCAAAGCTAGAGCGCGGCAGCCTCGCGGGCGAGCGCTTCGATCCCGGCCCAATCACCCGCTTCGATCTTGTCCTTGGGTGCAACCCAGCTGCCGCCAACGCACAGCGTATTGGCCAGTCCAAGATAGTCCTTGGCGTTGTTGAGCCCGACCCCACCCGTGGGGCAAAACCGGATTTGCGGCAGCGGACTGGCCAGCGACCCGAGGGCTTTTGCGCCGCCCGACGCCTCAGCCGGAAAGAACTTTTGCACGGTGTAGCCGCGCTCCAGCAGAGCCATGGCTTCGGTGGCCGTCGCGGCACCCGCCAAAAGCGGCAAGCCGATCTCTTCAGCGGCATCCAGAAGGCGATCCGTGGCGCCCGGGGACACGCCAAAGGTAGCGCCTGCGTCCTTGGCTTTGGCGACATCATCGGGTGTCAGCAACGTGCCCGCGCCAACCTTGCCGCCCGGAACGCTTGCCATTTCGCGAATAACCTCCAGCGCAACGGGTGTGCGCAGCGTGACCTCAAGGGCGGGCAGGCCGCCTGCCACCAGGGCTTCGGCCAGGGGCCGCGCGGTTGCAACGTCCGAGACGATCAGGACGGGAACGACGGGTGCCAAGCGGCAGATTTCTTCGGCGGCTTGCGACGCGGCGGCTGGGGTGATGGGCACGTGAATTCTCCTGCGTTATACGACGATACCGGCGCCTTCGGTTGCCGCACCGCATCCGGCGCGGAAGGCCGCGAAAAGCTCGCGCCCAAGACCGACCTCGTTGTCGGACAGATCGACGGTCAGCACCTCGCGCGCATCAAAGTCGTCTTCAAGCACTTCCAGCGTTCCCGCCTCGGCATCCAGTCTGATCCGGTCGCCATCGCGTAGCTTGGCGAGTGGACCGCCAGCAGCGGCCTCGGGCGCGCAATGGATGGCGGCGGGCACCTTGCCGCTGGCCCCTGACATCCGCCCGTCGGTTACGAGCGCAACCTTGAGGCCGCGGTCAAGGAGGACGGAAAGCGTTGGGGTCAGCGAATGCAATTCGGGCATGCCGTTGGCCTTGGGACCTTGAAAGCGCACGACGACCACCGTGTCCTCAGTGAACTCGCCATTCTGGAATGCCTTTTTCACGTCATGCTGGTCGTGGAAAATGCGCGCCTTTGCCTCTACAATTCGGTGCTCGGGTTTGACGGCCGACGCTTTGATCACCGCGCGACCAAGATTGCCGGACAACTGTTTCAGACCACCGGTCGGCTGGAACCCATCGGACGCCGGACGCAGGATCTTGTCGTTCAAGGAAATTTCCGGGCCATCGACGAAGGACAGTTCGCCATTTTCGATTTTCGGCTCTCGCGTGTAAAGCGACAGGCCATCGCCCGCGACGGTTCGCACATCTTCGTGCAAGAGCCCGGCGTCGAGCAGTTCAGCGATCAAATACTGGAGCCCGCCGGCGGCGTGGAAGTGGTTCACGTCCGCCAAGCCATTTGGATAAACCTTGGCCATCAGCGGCGTTGCGTCCGAAATCTGGTCGAAGTCCTCGATGTCGAGGATCACGCCAGCGGCACGCGCCATCGCTGGAAGGTGCAGCACAAGGTTGGTCGAACCGCCCGTCGCCATCAGCCCGACGATCCCGTTGACGAACGCGCGTTCGTCCAGGATTTCGCCGACGGGGCGGAAGTCATTGCCAAGACCTGTGATCTCGGTCGCGCGTTTGGTCGCCGCCTCGGTCAGCGCGTCGCGCAAGGGCGTGCCCGGGTTGACGAAACTGGCGCCGGGAAGGTGAAGACCCATCACCTCCATCAACATCTGGTTGGTATTGGCAGTGCCGTAGAACGTGCATGTGCCCGGACCGTGATAGGAGGCCATTTCGGCTTCCATCAGTTTGTCACGACCCACTTCGCCGGACGCAAACTGTTGGCGGACCTTGGATTTTTCGTCATTGGGCAGGCCGCTCGTCATCGGGCCTGCGGGGACGAAGATACCGGGGATGTGGCCGAAGGTTGCGGCGGCAATGATCAGACCCGGAACGATCTTGTCGCAAATCCCGAGGTACAGCGCGGAGTCAAAGGTGTTGTGGCTAAGTGCGACGCCTGCGGCCAAAGCGATGACATCGCGTGAGAACAGCGAAAGCTCCATCCCCGTTTGCCCTTGGGTGACGCCGTCACACATCGCAGGCACGCCGCCCGCAACCTGTGCCGTGGCCCCGTTGGCGCGCGCTGCCGCTTTGATCTGATCGGGATAGTCCTTGTAGGGGTGGTGGGCCGACAGCATGTCATTATAGGCCGTGACGATCCCGATATTGGGCATTTGCTCGGCGACAAGCGCGGTCTTGTCATCGCCCATGGCGGCGTAGGCATGGGCCTGGTTTCCACAGGACAAATGCGCCCGTGCCGGTCCGTTGTCCGCCGCCCTTTGGATCTTTTCCAGATAGCGCGTGCGGGTCGGGCGGGAGCGCTCGATAATTCGATTGGTGACGTCGTGAATGGTGTCGTTGAGTGGCATCTGCTGCTCCGAGAGTTCACGTTTGACGCCCTCCTATCAATAGTTAGCGCTAACATCAAATGGAATACACACGCGCGCCCATGCATTTCCTGCATGGCGGGTTTTCGAAAGTGGCCGTGGTCGGAGGGGCGTGGTGTGACTATTTCACGGCCAATCGCAAAGACATGATGCCCAATGGGCTGAAAGGAAAATTAGCTATGTCGTTCAACGACAAACAAGTGACTGACCTGAACATCCACATGGAACGCGCCCGCGCTATGCGTGCAGAGGCAACTCGGAGCGCTTTCGTCGCAATCGGTAACTGGATGACCGGTCGTTCGAAGCGCTGAGCGCGTTGAAATAGTCATAAAACGATTAAAACCGCGTTAAAATTACGCGGTTTTTCTTTTTTACGCCGCATTTGACAGAAATACTCCCGACAGAGCAGAAACATCACCGGGAGCGCGGGATGAGAACTATCAAATTGACCTTTGCCGTCTGTGGCATTGCCTTTCTGGCAGCATGTAACGCCGTGAAAATTGCTGAAACTGAGTTGCCCGTGACGGCCGAAGCGGTTCAGCGCGACTATCGGGTGGCGGACCTCAACATCGAGGTTTCGCGGGACCTGAAAGTGTCCGAAGCCAATCTGTATTTCCCAATTGCCGATATCGTCTGGCGGGCTGAGCCTGCGGGCGAGCGCTATGCGCAAGTGGAGCGGGTTTTTGCGGATGGCATGGGATTTGGCATCAGCCAGCTGCGCGGATCGCAGCCCGTAGTCGTCGATATCGATGTGACGCGGTTTCATTCGCTGACCGAAAAGGCGCGGTATTCGGTGGGTGGCGTGCACTCCATCAAGTTTCACATGACTGTGCGCGATGCGGCGACGGGACAGATCATCGAGCCACGCCGCTATATCGAAGCTGATTTCACGGCGTATGGCGGCGCCGAAGGGATTGCCGCCGAAGCACGTGGCGAAACTCAGCGGGTGCGCATCACACGCCATTTGGCCGGTGTGATCCAGCGTGAGCTAATGTCGCCGACAGACTGGCAAAGCGCGAAGGCCGCCATGGAGGTGGCCAACGCCGCCGCCTTGTGACGCCGACCGTACGGCTTAAGCCCAAGGCGGATGCGCAAGCGCTCCGCCATGGGCGACCTTGGGCGTATCTCGACGATCTCGTTTTGGATCGAAGGACCCGTGGCATTGCCGCAGGGTCTTTCGTGCGTCTTGAGGATGCTTCTCGAGCACCGCTTGGCCTGTATGCCTTCAATCCGGAGTCCAAGATTGCGGCGCGTCTAATCGACAGGGATCCGGAGGCTGATATTGATGCGGCGTGGTTTGCCAAAAGACTCCAAACCGCTTTTGATCATCGCCAACGTCTTTACCCGGACCCCTTTTATCGCCTGATCCACGCCGAAGCCGACGGGATGCCCGGTGTCATCGTTGATCGCTTCGGCGACACGTTGGCGTTCCAGCCGAACGCCGCCTGGGCGGACACGCATTCCGAGCAAATTATCGATGCGCTGCAAGCGGTTACCGGGGCCTCGACCGTTGTGCTGAACGGGACCGGGCGCGCGCGCGGGCTGGAGGGGCTTGAGGACAGACTGGACGTCGTGCGGGGCGCGGTCGATGGTGTGATAGATGTTCCGATGAACGGTGCGATCTACAAGGCGGATCTTGTGGGCGGGCAGAAGACAGGCCTGTTCTTTGATCAGCGCGACAACCATGCGTTTGCGGCGAAGCTGTCGGCGGGCTGTGATGTGCTGGATGTTTTTTCCCATGTCGGCGGCTTTGCTTTGGCGATGCTTGCGGGCGGGGCCAAGAGCGCGCTGTCGGTCGATAGTTCTGAACCTGCGCTTGCGCTGGCTGCGCAAGGTGCGGCGAGTTCAGGGAGTGTCGAGCGCTTTGCGAGCCGTAAGGGCGATGCGTTCAAAACAATGGAAGCGCTGGCCGAGGAAGGCGCGTCCTTTGATGTGGTCATCTGCGATCCACCGGCGTTTGCGCCCTCAAAAAAGGCGCTTGGACAGGGGTTGCGCGCTTATGAGCGGGTGGCACGTCTAGCGGCGCCGCTGGTGCGGCCTGGTGGTTATCTTGGTCTTTGCTCGTGCAGTCATGCTGCTGATATTTCGAGGTTTTTGCGATCATCATCGCGCGGCATCGGGCGCGCGGGGCGTCAGGCTCAGTTGATCCACACCGGCGCTGCCGGGCCCGATCACCCGCTGCTTCCTGCGCTTTCGGAAAGCGGATACCTCAAGGCGTTGTTCTTTCGGCTGGACCCATGAAGCTGGTCATTGATGCCTGCGTTTTGTTTCCAACCATCCTGCGTCGGATCGTCATTGGCGTGGCCGAGGCGGGTGCGATCACGCCCGTTTGGTCGCCGCGCATCCTTGAGGAATGGCGTCGTGCGATTGCGCGGGATGGCGGGGATGCGGGCGTTGATATCGCGCTGTTGCAGGATCGGTTTCCCGGGGCGGAGGTGGCGCAAGCGCCCGAGGACGGGCTTTGGCTGCCCGATGAGCATGACATCCATGTGCTGGCAACAGCGATTGCGTCGGGGGCGGATGGGCTTTTGACCCTTAATCTGAAGGACTTTCCGACGCGGGTTTTGTCGTCTCACGACATCCTGCGCCGCGACCCAGATGGTCTGTTGGTCGAGTTGTATGCGAGTGATGAGGCGATGGTGCGCGGCGTGGTTGCCGGGGTGCTGGAGCGTGCAACGGATGCGGGCGCAGACCTGTCACATCGCGCCCTCATGAAGCGGGCACGGTTGCCGCGCCTGGGCAAGGCGCTCTTCGCTTAAGAAGAGGGGATAATGCCCCATTTTTCTTCATTTTTCTCGATGGCCGCGATGCGCTCAGCAGGCTTGGGATGGCTCAGGAACCAGGCTGGCATGGCGCCTGCGTTGGACTGGGTCAGAGCCTCCAACTTCGTGAAGAGCGACTTTTGCGCATCTGTGCCGATCCCGGCTTTTGTCAGCAGGGCCGAGGCGTAAGCGTCGGCCTCGTACTCGTCGTTGCGCGACATACGCGCGGCCAGCATTCCGGCGAGTGCATTGGCGATCATGGCCCCCACGACAGGGATGTAGCGCGACAGGATCATGGCGAGCGCGGTGCGCAGCGCATTCTGGCCCGAGAAGTCGATCATGCGGCGTTTGGTGTGGCCGAGGGCGACGTGGCCAAGTTCGTGCGCGATGACGCTGGCCATTTCGTCGCCGGTGACTTCGCCTGCGCGGAATTTGTTGTAAAACCCGCGGGTTATGAAGATGCGGCCATCGGGGATGGCGAGGCCGTTGATCGGCTCGATCTCGTAGATATGCACACGCACCTTGTCGACTTCGAGCGCGGCGGCCATGCGGTCGGTCAGGACCTTCAGGATCGGATCGACAAGTTCGGTGGATTGTTCATCCAGCATGCGCGACGTGCGCCATGCCGAGACGCGGTACATCACAAGGCCGTACAGGACGGCGAGCAGGATCGGAGTGAACTTCAGCATGTGCCTGATATGGGGCAGCGTACGGTGCCCAGCAAGGTCCTGCGACAGAATCGCCGTTAAGGTGCTGAAAGCGCGGCAAAAGTGGCGATCGGTATCACGTCGGTATTACGTCGGTATTTTGTCGGTGCGCGGCACGGCAAAACGCCTTCGTGAACAGGGCGCGCGGTGGGTCAGCCCGCGAGCCGCTTGAAGCCGCGCGTCAAGCCTTCGATGGTCATTGGGACCATGTCGCCGGCTTCGAAGATCTGTTGGATCATCTGGGTGGATTGGGTGTAGCGCCAATGGGCCTCGGGGACCGGGTTGATCCAGATCGATTTGGGCCAACGCGCGCGGAACCGTTCGAGCCATACAGAGCCTGCTTCGGCGTTCCAATGCTCGTTTGCACCGCCCGGCATGGCGATCTCGTAGGGGGACATCGAGGCGTCGCCGACAAAGACACAGGCATAGTCGGACCCATAGGTGTTCAGGACATCATGGGTCGGTGTCTGTTCGCTCCACCGGCGGCGGTTGGAACGCCAGAGACCTTCGTAGGGGCAGTTGTGAAAATAGTAGTGTTCGAGGTGTTTGAACTCGGTTTTGGCGGCGGCGAACAACGCTTCGACCTCGGCCACATGCGGGTCCATGGAGCCGCCGACATCAAGGAAAAGGAGCAGTTTGACCGCATTGCGCCGCTCGGGGCGGGTGCGGATGTCGAGCATGCCCTGATCGGCGGTGGCGTGGATCGTCCCATCAAGGTCAAGCTCTTCCGCAGCACCTTCGCGCACGAAACGGCGCAGGCGGCGTAGCGCGATCTGAATTGTACGGGTCGACAGCGCCTCGTCCTCGTCATAGTCGCGAAACTCGCGCTTGTCCCAGACCTTGACCGCGCGCTGGTGGCGGGATTTCTCCTGCCCGATGCGGATGCCTTCGGGGTTGTAGCCCATTGCGCCAAAAGGCGATGTGCCCCCGGTGCCGATCCATTTCGAGCCGCCTTGATGGCGGCCCTTTTGCTCTTCAAGACGCTCGCGGAGGGTTTCCATCAGCTTGTCAAAACCGCCGAGGGCTTCGATTTCGGCGCGCTCGGCTTCGGTCAGGTGCTTTTCGGCCATGGCCTCGAGCCAGTCGCGCGGGATGTCGACGGCCTCGAGCACGGCTTCGTCCGGGATGGCTTCGATGCCTTCGAAGGCCGTGGCAAAGGCGCGGTCGAAGCGGTCGTAGAAGCGTTCGTCCTTGACCATTGTTGCGCGCGACAGGTGGTAGAATGCCTCAATGTCGTAGGTGACGAGGCCCGATTTCACTGCCGATAGAAACGTCAGGTATTCGCGCAGCGACACCGGGACCCCGCCGCTGCGTAACGTTTCAAAGAAGGGTTGGAACATCTAGAAACTGACGTCGAGGATCACGGTGATGAAAAGGCCGATTATGGCGCCGATCAGCCCGTAGATGCCGCCGTATTGCAGCATATCAAGGCGTGCGCCGTCCTGTTTGCGCGCTGAGCGCAGCCCAAGACCGACACCGATAATGAAAAACCCCAGAATGATCATGCACCGCTTCCCGGTCGGTTGGCCGGCGACAGTTGCCGGATTTCGTTCAGACGCTTGCGGACCTCCGCCTCGTCGGCGAACCCGTATCGCGCCCAGCCAAGCGCGTCACCGCGCACAATTGCCGCATCTTCTGTCTTGCCCTCCAGCGCCAGCGCCTCGGCCTTGACCATCAACAGCGTGGCCAGAAGGGCGGCGTTCTGGGCCTTGGAGACGACGGGGATGTTGCGGTTGACGATGGCGATCGCGGCGGCGCTGTCACCGGCGGAAAGCGCGAAGGCGGCCAGTTGCATGGCGACATGGGCCGACTGGATCGAGCCCGGAAGGCGATCTTCGAACAAGGACGCGGAGGTCACGAAAGAGCGCAGGGCGGTTTCGGGTTCTGCGCCAAGGGACAGGCGGCCAAGGGCGAAAAGCGCGAAGCCCTTTCGGACGTCCTGCCATTCGCTTTCTTCGGCGATGGCCACTGCCTGTTTGGCGGCCGTGCGTCTGCGCGATGGCAGAGTGCGCGGGCCAAGGGCGGTTTCAACAGCTTCGATCCAGACGCGGGGCGTTTCAGAGCGCATGTCCGAGGGCAGAGCGCGTCCGCGCGGATTGATGCGGTTGAGGATTGCGGGCAGGCGCGCAGCAACCTGATCGCGGGTCATGCCCGAGCGCAGCGCATCGTCATAGGTCGCGCGCAGCATCAGCATGTCGAACCCGGTCAGGACCGTGTGGAAGTTGTCGTCGTTAAAGACGCTGTCATCGAGCCGGTAGAGGTCGTTGAGCGGGCCAAGGGCTTGGGCGATTTCCTCGTGCAGGCAATCGCGGACTTCCTGTGGGCTGACGTCGCCGGGCATGAAGACGGCCATGCGTTCGCGCGTCTGAAGCGTGGTCCAGTCCAGAAGGGACGAGCGGCGGTTGCGGCGGAATTCTTCCCACGACGTGACGCGGGGGACGACGAAGCAGGCGGCAAGAGGGACGGCGCGGTTCAATTCGCGCCGGGTGATAACCTCGACCGTTATGGAGGCGGGCGTTTCGGGGGCGACGCGCGTGATGTCGATGCGGGCCTCGCGGC
>CAZWZG010000044.1:0-19260 GCA_964638245.1 uncultured Rhodobacterales bacterium | reverse complement strand
CCAAGACCTTGGGATGCGCGCCGGTGATATATTCCGGCTCCGCCCCCAGACACCCCGTCACAATCACCCGCCCGTTTTCATTGAGCGCCTCGCCAATCGCATCAAGGCTCTCTGCCTTTGCGCTATCGAGAAACCCGCAGGTATTCACGATCACCGCCTCGGCGCCGGTATAATCGGGCGAAATCGCGTACCCCTCGGCGCGCAGCCGCGTCAGGATCCGCTCGCTGTCCACCAGCGCCTTGGGGCACCCGAGCGAGACCATCCCGATCGTCGGCTGCCCGGGGCGGGCGGCATCGGGGACACTGGCCGAGGCCAGATCGGGGCGGAGGTTGGGAGGGTTTTGCGCCATGGGGGGGCTTTAGCCGGAAGTTTGGCCAAGCAAAAGGGTACGTGGCCCGTTATAGCCTGCATATGTCGTTCGATGCCTACATCCTCTGCACCTCGCCCCGCTCAGGCAGCACGCTTCTAATCAATATGCTCGCCACCACCGGCGTCGCGGGCGATCCCGGATCGTTTTTCCACCGCGACACTGCGGAAGGATGGGCTGAGGCGCTGGGTATTGCGCCGTCCGCGGACCGCCAAGCTCTCCTCAAAGCGATCTTCGCCGCCGTCCTCCCAAAAGGCCGGGGGCAATCCGACGTTTTCGGTATGCGCCTGCAAGCCCACAGCCTCGACCGATTTTTGGGAGCGCTCGCAGAACTTCATCCAGAACAAGCGACCGACAAGCACCGGATCGAGCGCGTGTTTGGGCCGACAGCATTCATTTACTTGCACCGCGACAGTGCGCTCGAACGTGCCGTTTCCTACCTGCGCGCCCGGCAATCCGGGGTTTGGCATATGGCCGCCGATGGAACCGTATTGGAGCGCAAAGCCGCTGAAGTGCTGCCGGGATACGATGCACATGCTATCGCAACGCAAATCGAAGCATTTGAAGCCTATGATGCGGCTTGGGAGGATTGGTTTTCGGCCAACGCGATCACGCCGCACCGCGTGGACTATGACGCTTTGAACACCGATCCCCGGGCTGTTCTGGCCGGGGTTCTGACCGCGTTGGCGCTCGACCCCAAGCATGCGCAGGATGTCTCCCCCGGCACACGGAAGTTGGCCGATGCGACCTCGCAGGATTGGATGTGGCGCTATCTCAATGAGCATCCATGACAAGCGGGTCTTGGTGGTTGTCACCGCCAACTGCCTGAAATCAGGGCATTGCCCGGCCTGACGCGCGGGAACCCGCGTTCCCCACCGGACAACCCTTGCGCGACTCGGGGGCTTGGGTCCAAGCTTGGCCCATAATCATAAAACAGGGAGACCGAATGTGATTAACTTCATCCGTCCAACCGTTCTGGCCTGCGCGGTCACCGCGCTCCTGGTCGGTTCGGCGTCGGCAGCCACGTATTTCCGCGGCAACGACGGCAACCCGGAGACGCTCGATCAGCACAAGACATCGACCGTCGCCGAAGCAAACATCCTGCGTGACCTTTACGAAGGCCTCGTGATCTAAAACAACCAGTGCTGAGGGTATCCCCGGCGTGGCCACCGACTGGACCGTCTCCGAAGACGGCATGGTCTACACCTTCAACCTGCGCGATGACGCCAAGTGGTCGAACGGCGATCCCGTGACCGCGAGCGATTTCGTCTATTCGCTCCAGCGCATCATGCTGCCGGAGACGGGCGCGAAATACGCCAACATCCTGTATCCGATTGCCAACGCCGAGGCCGTCAACAAGGGCGAGCTTGAGGCCGCCTTGATGGGCGTCAAAGCCATTGATGACACCACGCTCGAAATCACGCTGGCCGCACCGACGCCGTTCTTTATCGAGCTTCTGACGCACCAGACCGGCCTTCCGGTTCACCCCGCGTCCGTTGAAGAGCATGGCGCTGACTTCGTGCAGCCCGGCAACATGGTGTCCAACGGCGCCTACACGCTGGTCGAGAACTCGCTGAACGACAAAATTGTTCTGGCCAAGAACGACATGTTCCACGCCGCCGACAGCGTTCAGATCGAAGAGGTGCATTACATCCCCTTCGAGGACCGCGCCACCTGTGTTCGCGGTTGGGAAGCCGGCGAAATCCAATCCTGCTCGGATCTTCCGGCAGAGGATATCGCGCGTCTGAAGGCCGAGCATGGCGACGCCGCCCGCGTGGCCGCGTATCTGGGCACCTACTACTACGCGCTGAACCACACCGATCCGATCCTCGCGGATCCGGAAGTGCGCCAGGCGTTGTCCATGGCCATCGACCGCGAGTTCCTGGCTGAGGAAATCTTCCAAGGAACCATGGTGCCTGCGACATCCTTCGTACCGCCCGGCATCGGCAACTACTTCTCGGGCTCGCCCGAGATCGACTACTTCGACATGTCCATGCTCGATCGCGAAGACAAAGCGGCGGAGATCCTGGCGTCCAAGGGCATCAGCCCGGACAACCCGGTCACCATCGAGATCATGTACAACACGTCCGAGAACCACAAAAACGCGGCAACCGCGATTGCCGACATGTGGGCCAACCTCGGCGTGAATATCGAGTACAACGTCCGCGACGCGTCGGCGCACTATGCGCACCTGCGCGACAAGGGTGACTTCGACGTGGCCCGTGCGGGCTGGATCGGTGACTATTCCGACCCCCAGAACTTCCTCTTCATGGTGGAATCGGACAACGACGGCTTCAACTACGCCAACTACAACAATGCCGAATACGACGGCTTGATGGACAAGGCGGCGATGACGACTGACCTCAACATGCGGGCCGACGTGCTCAAAGAGGCCGAGGGTCTGTTCATGCGGGATCTGCCCTTCATCCCGCTCCTCTACTACTCCTCGCGGTCTCTCGTTTCGCCACAGCTCAACGGCTGGGTAGATAACATCCAGAACGTGCATCCGACGCGCTTCCTGAGCCTCGACGGATAAGCAAACCCAAAGCGGGGCCGGTCAGCCCGGCCCCGCTTTCACGAGGGGACCCCATGGCAAGTTACGCGATCCGGCGCCTTCTGGGCGCGATCCCGACGCTCTTTATCATCGTGACGATCGCGTTCTTCATGATGCGGATTGCGCCCGGTGGGCCATTCGATCAGGAACGCACGCTTGAAGCGACGGTCATGGCGAACCTCAACGCCACCTTCGGCCTCGATAAGCCCTTGTATCAGCAATATTTCATCTACCTCGGCAACCTGTTCCAGGGTGACATGGGGCCAAGCTTCATCTACCGCGACCTGCGCGTGCATCAGATCCTTGGCGAGGGCTTGCCGGTCTCGATGCAACTCGGGGCCACCGCCCTCGTCGTCGCCATGTTCTTCGGCACGCTTTTGGGCACAATCGCCGCCTTGCGTCAAAATACAGGCACAGACTTTGCCGTCATTGCGGTCGCGACTTTCGGGATCACCGTTCCAAACTTCGTTGTCGCCCCGGTGCTGTCCCTCGTCTTTGCGCTGATCCTGAACCTTCTACCCGCCCAAGGCTGGGGCGAATGGCGACAGATGGTTTTGCCGGTCATCGCGCTCGCGTTGCCCCAAATGGCCGTCATCGCCCGCCTCATACGAGGCTCAATGATCGAAGCGCTCCGATCCGATCACGTCCGAACGGCACGCGCCTATGGCCTCCCCAACCGCATCGTCGTCATTAAACACGCGCTGCGCGCCGCCATCCTCCCCGCGATCAGCTATCTCGGCCCCGCTGCCGCCGCGCTCCTCACCGGCTCCATCGTCGTGGAACAGGTGTTCAATTTGCCCGGCATCGGCCGCTTCTTCGTGCAAGGCGCACTCAACCGCGACTACACGCTGGTGATGGGTACGGTCGTCATCGTCGCCACCTTCGTCGTGGTCTTCAACCTGATCGTCGACCTCCTTTACGCCGTCCTCGACCCGAGGGTCCGCTATGACTGACGCCACTTCGCTCCCTGACGCGCCCGACCTGACCGACGACAGCCGCTCCCTCTGGGCCACGGCCCTGATCCGCCTGCGCCGCAACAAGGCAGCCATGGCGTCGATCGTCGTCCTTATCGTGATGGCCTTCCTCGGACTTGTCGGCCCCAACATCGCCCCGCATGACTATGACGAGGTTTACCCCGAGTTCGTCAAAGTTCCCCCCAGCCTCCAGCCGTACCCACAGGCCGACGAGATCATCCCCGCAGCGGAGTCCGCCCTTCGCCGTGCCCGACTCGACCTCGGCGAGATCACGGTCACAGGCGGCCAAGTCAGCATCGAAGTCTCGTCCTCTCGCGAAATCGACCCCCGCGTCAGCCGCTACCTCGACCGCTCCGACGTCTTCTCAAACGGCGCGGCAGAGATCACGGGCGACGGCACCACGGGCGTCCTCACCGCAGACGTCCAACAGCTCTATTTCCTCATGGGCACCGACGGTAACGGTCGCGACCTCTTCAGCCGCATCCTCATTTCCTTACGCATCTCGCTCATGATCGGCCTCCTTGCCACCGGCGTCGCCCTCGTTATCGGCGTCCTCTACGGCGCCACAGCCGGCTTTGTCGGAGGCCGCGTCGACAATGTCATGATGCGCATCGTCGACATCCTCTATTCGCTACCCTTCATCTTCTTCGTCATCCTGCTCGTCGTCTTCTTCGGGCGAAACGTGGTCCTGATGTTCATCGCCGTGGGCGCCGTCGAATGGCTCGACATGGCCAGGATCGTCCGAGGCCAGACCCTGTCCCTCCGCCGCCGCGAATTCGTCCAGGCCGCCGACGCCATGGGCGTCTCCGGCGGCCAGATCATCCGCCGCCACATCATCCCAAACACGCTCGGGACCGTCGTCATCTACATGACCCTCCTGATCCCCCGCGTGATCCTGCTCGAGTCCTTCCTCTCTTTCCTCGGCCTCGGTGTCCAAGAACCGCTCACCTCCCTCGGCGTCCTCATCGCCGAAGGCGCCCAAAACATGCGCAACGCCCCGTTCATGCTCTTCTGGCCCGCCGCCACGATGACCGTCCTTCTCTTCGCCCTGAACTTCCTCGGCGACGGTCTGCGCGACGCGCTCGATCCGAAGGACCGCTGAGATGGCTGTTTTCGAGATCGACGACATCCACGTCACCTTCGACACCCCCGACGGCGCCATCGAAGCCGTGCGCGGTGTTTCAATGCATGTCGAGCGCGGCGAAACCGTCGCTGTCGTGGGCGAGTCCGGCTCCGGCAAAAGCCAGATCATGATGGCCGCCATGGGGCTGTTGGCCTCCAATGGCACCGCCACCGGCGCCGCCCGCTTCCAAGGCGAAGACATCCTCAACGCGCCGCTCGCAAAAATGAACACCATCCGCGGCAAGAAGATCACCATGATCTTCCAGGAACCGATGACCAGCCTCGACCCGCTCTACACCATCGAAGCGCAACTGATGGAGCCGCTCACGGTCCACGGCAAGTACACACGCGAAACCGCCCGCGCCCGCGCGCTAGACCTCCTGAAACTCGTCAAAATCCCCGACCCCGAGCGCCGCCTCAAATCATACCCCTACGAACTCTCCGGCGGCCAGCGCCAGCGCGTCATGATCGCCATGGCGCTCGCCAACGACCCCGACCTCTTGATCGCCGACGAGCCAACAACGGCCCTCGACGTCACGATCCAAGCCGAAATCCTCGCGCTCCTTGCGGAACTCCAGACCCGCCTCGGCATGGCCATCCTTTTCATCACCCACGACCTCGGCATTGTCGAAGCCTTCGCCGACCGGGTCTACGTGATGAAATCCGGCAAACTCGAAGAAAGCGGCCCCACGGCCCAAATCTTCACCACCCCCGCCACGCCTTACACCCGCATGCTTCTGGACGCCGAACCCGACGGCTCCAAACCGCCGGTCCCCGACACCGCGCCGATCCTGCTCGAAGGGCAGGGCGTCAACGTCACCTTCCAGATCGGCGGCGGCTTCCTTGCGCCAAAGCGGTATTTCACCGCCGTCAAAGGCATCGACCTCGCGCTGCGCGAAGGTCAGACCATCGGCGTCGTCGGCGAGAGCGGTTCCGGCAAATCCACCCTGGGACGCGCGCTCCTGCGCCTCATGCCCAGCGAGGGGCGCGTCGCCTACATCGGTCGCGATATCACCGATTATCCGCGCGACAAGATGACCCCGCTCCGCAAGGGCCTCCAACTTGTCTTCCAGGACCCCTACGGTTCCCTAAGCCCCCGCATGACAGTCGGTGAAATCATCACCGAGGGCCTACTCGTCCACGAACCCGGCATCTCGCGCAAAGAACGCGCCAAACGCGCCGGAGAAGCCCTCGAGGCAGTGGGCCTCATGGCCAACATGCGCAACCGCTTCCCGCACGAGTTCTCCGGCGGCCAGCGCCAACGCATCGCCATCGCCCGCGCCATGGTGCTCCGCCCCAAAGTCGTCGTCCTAGACGAACCCACCTCCGCGCTGGATCGATCCGTGCAAAAACAGGTCATCACGCTCCTGCGCGACCTCCAATCCGAGTTCGGCCTCAGCTACATCTTCATCAGCCACGACCTCGCCGTGGTCCGGGCCATGTCGGATTACGTCATGGTCATGAAAGATGGCGAACGCGTCGAAGAAGGCCCCACGGCCCAGATTTTCGACCTCCCGGCCACACAATACACCCGCGACCTCATGCGCGCGGCCTTTGATCTGACCGCATTACTCAAGAAGGCCGAGGCGGCCACTGCATAAGATAATTTAAGATTGAACTACTTGCCTTCGGCGAGGATATTTAAGGACCTTTGGAGCAGTTTTGGCCTCCAAAGGTCATCAAGTATCCTGGGGGAGCGCGGTAAGCGCGGGGGCGAAGCCCCCATTGCTACGTCAGATTTCCTTTTGTCGTAACGGCCATCCGTGCAAGACTAACCCGTTAACTGTTTTTACTTGGGGGATTTTCCTTGAAACCATTTCTTCTCGCGCTTTGTTTTGGCGCTCTGGTCTCTGGCGCTGCCAGCGCAAGTTCCATCACGCTCGACTATGACCTCGCGCCATCGTCGTTTTCTTCGTTTGACGAAGAAGGATTTCGCACATCAAACGCCCCCGGGCAGGTCGCGAATACTTTCTTCCGCTCCGGCGATGCTTATGTGCAGGTGCAGGCTGGCGCAGTGGCCACAATCGAACGCATCGACGGAGCCGCGTTCTCGGCCAAGAGCATTGATCTAGTTTACTTCAGCCCCTACGACAGCGGCGTTGAAGCAACGATCATGGGCATTCTTTCGGATGGTGGCACCACGTCGCAGGACTTCGTCGGTATCACCACGCTCAGCACATACAGCTTTGCGCCGTCGTTCCGAAACATCGTCGCGCTCCAATTCACTCAGAATCAGTTCAGCAGTAACGAAGGGTCGTTCGGTTTTGACAATGTCGTTGTCGGACCGGCCGAGATCCCGATCCCTGCGGCGGGTGGTTTCCTTCTCGCGGCTTTAGGAGGGCTGGCCCTGGTGCGTCGCAAGCCCCAATAAAAATAGGGGCTCTTCCTTTGTAGGGAGTGCCCTTTTCTGATTTCGAATGAATGGCTTACCGCCGCCGATCGCGGCGCGAGCTCATCGGCTGGAACGCCACGCCGACATGTGCTTCGCAATAGGGCTTTCCGGGCTGAACGGCCAGACCACAGAACCAGAACTCGTCTGTCGCTGGGTCCCCGATCGGCCATTTGCAGGTCCGTTCGGTCAGCTCCATCAGGTTCATCTTCTTGGCCTTCTTTTCGACCGCACGTACGGTCGCCAAGGCTTCCGGGCTGATTTCATTGGCCGATGGCTGGGGTGGCAAAGGCTGGCCCGGTACGAGCACGGGCTTCGACCGGATTGGCGTCACTGGCGCGGCTGGTTTTTCCTCGGCGGGCGCTTCGGCTTTTGCCTCCGCAGGAGCTGGCTTGGCCTTGGTCGTCTTTGCCGCTGGCTTGGCTTCCGTCCCGCCGCCCGAGCGGTTGGACAGTCCAAGACGATGCACCTTGCCAATCACGGCATTGCGCGTGATGCCGCCAAGCTCTTTGGCGATCTGGCTGGCCGACTGGCCTTCGCCCCACATCTTCTTCAACAGCTCAACGCGTTCATCAGTCCAGGACATTCAGGAGACACCTTCGTTTCAACGAGGCCTCTATACTAAACACTGATTCGGCAGGCGCAAGGAGCCGCTGGATAAAATCCATCTTGTCGCAGCGCCCATCCCACGCTAAGCCGCGCCCATGAGCATCAAGACCGATATCCGTCTCCGACGCCGCCGCTGATCCATGCGCGGCGCGCTTGCGCTCATCTTCCACAATAATTGACACACCACGGCCCCGCTGGCACATCGGGGCTTCTGACTGCAAAGGGTATTCCAATGATCCCGTCTCTCTTGCCGACCTATGCGCGCGCGAACCTTGCTTTCACCAAAGGCGAAGGCAGCTGGCTGGAGACCAAGGATGGCCGACGCATGCTCGACCTCGGCGCCGGGATTGCGGTCAATGCGCTCGGCCATGCCCACCCGGCATTGGTCGAGACGCTGAAGGATCAGGGGGCCAAGCTTTGGCATGTCTCGAACCTCTATGAGGTGCCCGAACAGCAGGACCTCGCCGACCGGCTGGTCGAGGAAACCTTTGCCGATACAGTGTTTTTCACCAATTCGGGGACTGAGGCTTGTGAGCTGGCCGTGAAAATGGCGCGCAAATACTGGTTCGAGAAGGGTGAGGATCGCAGCGAGATCCTCGCCTTCACCGGCTCGTTCCATGGCCGCTCTTCCGCCGGCATCGCCGCCGCGGGCAGCGAAAAGATGACCCATGGATTTGGCCCACTCTTGCCTGGCTTCACGCATCTGCCCTTCGGCGACCACGACGCCCTACGCGCCGCGCTAACGGACAAGATCGCTGCCGTCATCGTCGAACCTGTGCAGGGCGAGGGCGGGATCGTCCCGGTCCCCGACCAGTGCCTCAAAGGCCTGCGCGATCTCTGCGATGAAACCGGCGCGCTCCTGATCCTTGATGAGGTGCAATGCGGCGTGGGCCGGACGGGGAGGCTGTTCGCCCACGAATGGTCCGGTATCACGCCCGACATCATGATGGTCGCAAAAGGCATCGGCGGAGGCTTCCCGCTGGGTGCGGTGCTGGCCACGGAAAACGCCGCGTCTGGCATGGGGCTTGGCACCCATGGCTCGACCTACGGCGGCAACCCTCTGGGCTGCGCGATTGGGGCGACCGTCTTGGACATCGTCGCGGATGAGGACTTCCTTGAAGACGTGCGCAAGAAGGCGGGTCGCCTCACCCAAGGCCTCGGCGCGCTCATCGACGCGCACCCCGAGATCTTCGAACTCCAGCGCGGGCAGGGCCTCATGCAAGGCCTCAAATGCCGGATCCCCCCGGCCGAGGTCGTTGCCGCAGGCTATGGTGCCGACGTCATCGTCATCCCGGCGGCCGACAACGTGATCCGCATCCTGCCGCCGCTCACCATCACCGAGGCCGAAATCGACGAAGGCCTTGCCCGGCTCGACCAGGCCGCCAGAGCGCTTAAAGCAAGGGCCGCGTCATGACCCATTTCCTAGACATCCACAAAACCGACCCCGCCGCGCTGCGGGCCATCCTCGACCAAGCCGGGGCCATCAAGGCCGCCCGCGCCGGGCGGCCCAAGGGCACACCCGACGACGAGCGCCCGTTTGAGGGCCATCTGGTCGCGCTGATCTTCGAAAAACCTTCGACCCGGACGCGCGTGTCCTTCGACGTCGGCGTCCGGCAGATGGGTGGTCAGACAATGCTGCTCACCGGCTCGGAAATGCAGCTTGGCCATGGCGAAAGCGTCGCCGACACGGCGCGCGTGCTGTCGCGGTTCGTCGACATGATCATGATCCGCACGTTCGAAGAGGCGACGCTTCTGGAACTTGCCGACCACGCCACCGTGCCGGTGATTAACGGCCTGACCGACCGCAGCCATCCGTGTCAGATCATGGCCGATATCCTGACCTTTGAAGAGCATCGAGGCTCGATCGAAGGAAAGAATGTCGTCTGGTGCGGCGACGGCAACAACGTTTGTGCGTCTTTCCTCCATGCAGCCGGTCAGTTCGGGTTCAACGTGACGTTTTCTGGGCCGGAAGTGCTTGATCCGGAACAGGAATTCGTCGATCTCGCCCGATCAAAAGGCGCAGATATCCGGATCGAACGCGACCCGATGAAGGCGGTCGAAGGCGCGGACCTCGTGCTGGCCGACACATGGGTGTCGATGCATGATGCGCCGTCTGCGCGCGAACGTCGTCACAACCTTCTGCGCCCCTATCAGGTCAATGATGCTCTCATGGAGGCCGCTGGCAAAGACGCGCTTTTCATGCACTGTCTGCCCGCACATCGCGGCGAAGAAGTCACTGATAGCGTCATGGACGGCCCGCAATCGGTGATCTTTGACGAGGCCGAAAACCGGCTGCACGCCCAAAAAGCAATCATGCGGCACTGTCTAGGGGTCTAACCCCGCCCGGGACAAGGCTCGAAGAGCCGCCGGGCGAGCGCCGGCCCGCCCCACCGGGGCGGCGCTTTTTCATCGTTTGCGCGCGGTCCGATCGGAAGATGATGCGTCACCATAAAGTGCCAAGTCTTTGCGGTTGTATGCGCCACACCGCGGGCCGGCGCTCGCCCGCCTCAATCCTCCGGACTGGGCAGCCCCCGCGACAACCGTTCCAATTCCGCATCCAACAACTCATGCGCCCGCCGGTCCCCGCGCCGCACCCGGATCGCCGTCAGGAACGCCTCCTGCATGGTGGGGGACGAGTTTCCGATGGCATCCGCCACCTTGCGGATGATCGTTTCGTCCCCGGACTTGGCTTCGACGTCCAGCGCCTTCTGGGCCAGATCGTCCGCAATGCCTTCCATGATTGACATGGGTGCTCTCTCCTCAATTCTTGCCCCTAGCCGTGACGCGAACCGCCCCGCGCGTCAAGTTCGCCGCTTCGCCCCGGCTTGAGGTCGCGCATTCGCCGGATCCTCGGGCCAATCGTGCTTGGGATAACGGCCTCTCATGTCTTTCCTAAGATCGCCATAAGCCCCGGTCCAGAAGCTCGGAAGGTCCATCGTCACCTGGATCGGCCGCCCGGCGGGGGAGAGAAGCGAGAACCGGATCGGTTTGCCCGCCGCGCGCGGATGGGTCGTGACACCGAGGACTTCTTGCAGCTTCAGCGCAACTTCCGGGCCCGCGTCCGAATACTCAATCGGCACGCGGCGCCCAAGAGGCGTGGTGTAATGGCTCGGCGCATGGGCATCCAGCGCCTGCTGACCCGCGTAGCCAAGGCGGGCCTGTAGCGCAGGCAGCAAGTCGAATTTATCGAAGGCATCCGCTGTGCGAATGTCGGCTAGATACGGGCCAAGCCAGTCCTCCGCCTCATCAAGCAAAGACGCTTCATCCATTGCAGGCAAATCCAACCCCTCGGCGCGAGCCGCCTCCACGCGCGCCATGAGGCGGGCGGCAGGAGGGCCGGGCGATAACCCGATCTGGCGTATCCCCTCGATCATCGCGGCCACGCATCGCTCGACCGACGCCTCGGCCCAGGGCGCTTCTTTCAGGACGACGGCGCCCAAGACTTCGCAACGCATTGCTTGGACGCGGGTGCCATTCCAGCGGACGCTTTCCTCCCATGTGATCTGATCGCCGAACAAGCGGCGCACCGCGCTTTCATCCAGCGCCTCAGCTTGCCGCAAACGGGCCTCTCGCGGATCGCCATCCGTATCGGTCGCCACCAGCCACTCGGCCTGCGCAAATCGCGACCCGCGCTCTGCCTTCAGTCCTGTTCCTCCAACCGTCACCCAACGCGGCGCCTCCCCCGGACGCCGCCGCGCGACCCTGTCAGGAAAGGCAAGCGCAGCCTGCTCGGCAATGTCATACGCGGCCCCTTCAGACACCAGTTTCGCCAGACGCTTGCCTTCGCGCCGGATATCGGGCGGTGCGTGACGCAGCGCGGTTTCCAGATCCTCCTCCCGCGCGCCCCTTGAACGATCGAGATACGCGGCCAAAGGCGCGGCCGCCGCGCCCGCGATGCTGAGCATGTGACCGATCCGAGGGTGCACCGGCAAAGCGGCGATCGCGCGGCCATGGTCGGTCAGGCTTCCCGCTCGATCCAGTGCCCCAAGCCGCGCCAGCACGCCCCGCGCCGCCTCAAGGTCACTGTCCCGCGGCGGGTCAAGAAACGCCAGGTCACGCGCATCCTTGGCGCCCCAGACCGCCAGGTCGAGCGCCAACCCGGTCAGATCCGTCGAGCGAATTTCGGGGTCCGGAAACGTCGCCAGCGCCCCTTCTTCTGCGCGTGCCCAAAGCCGATAAGCGACACCGGGCGCTTCACGTCCCGCGCGACCCCGCCGCTGTTCCGCCTCGGCGCGCGTGACCCGTTCCGTCACCAACCGCCCCATCATTGTGCCAGGATCGACACGCGCCCGCCGCGCGCGGCCAGCATCCACAACCACCCGCACCCCCGGGATCGTCAAAGAGGTTTCGGCAATCGCCGTTGACAGGATCACCTTGCGCGCAGCCGTGTCCGGCGCCAACGCGCGATCCTGATCGGCAGGTTTCATCGCGCCGTAAAGCATATGGACCACTATGCCGGGTGCGGTCGGTATCAGCCCAGCCACCCGATGGACATCCCCAGCGCCGGCCAGAAAAACCAGCACATCGCCCTCGGCGGTGTCTCCCAACGCGCGCTCCACCAGCCGCGCCGTCTCACGGGCAAAGTCATGGTCGCGGGGCAGGGGGTGCTCCAGCCAGCGGGTCTCTACGGGATGGCTGCGGCCCTCGGACGTGATCACCGGCGCATCGCCCAGTAGCGCAGCCACCGGCTCGGCGTCCAGCGTCGCCGACATCACGATGATCTGGAGGTCCTCGCGCAAAGCTCCGCGCACCTCCAGCGTCAGCGCGAGCCCCAGATCGGCCTGCAGCGAACGCTCATGGAATTCGTCAAAGATCACTGTGCCAACACCGGCGAGTTCAGGATCGCTCTGGATCATCCGGGTCAGAATGCCTTCGGTCACCACCTCGATCCGCGTCGTCTTTGATACCTTCGTGTCGCCCCGCATCCGGTAACCGATCGTCTGCCCCACCGGCTCGCCCAGCGTTTCGGCCATCCGCATCGCCGCCGCGCGCGCGGCCAACCGGCGCGGCTCCAGCAGGATCGTGCGTCCCGGAGCCAGGCCGGCCTCCAAAAGCGCCAGCGGCACCCGCGTCGTCTTACCCGCCCCCGGCGGCGCTTGAAGAACGGCCATCGAACGGGCGCGCAAAGCGTCAAGCAGCGCGGGCAGGGCATCATTGATGGGCAGATCGGCCATGGCGCTTGGTAGCGCGGGCGTGTGAGCGGCGAAAGGGCTCAGCGCCGCTGGAGCGTGGCCGGGCCGATCAACGTCTGAAGCGAGATGCTTTTGACCTCAAGCAAGCCAGGTGCCGCGTCACTCAGCGTAATCTTGATGGGAAACCGGTTCCGCTCGGCCATGTCCGAGGGGCTGAACCCGTCAACGCGGGTATAGACACCCTCGCAAACCAGCGGATCGTCAGAGGGACGCATCGCAAGGCGTGTCGCGCGAATGCCATCAAACATATCCAGATCGATCCGGCAGGCATCCGGCCCCACAGGGCGATCCCGCAACAGCGTGTAGGTGACCGACATCGGGTCCAAAGCCCCACGCTGGCTGGCGGGGTCGGCAGGGGCCACGTTTGGGTCGTCCTGATCGTCGCGCGCATCCAGGATTTGCGGCACACCGCCCGAATAAGCCATCCGTACCCGGCTTTGCCGCGCACCGGTATCCGCGTTTTCCTCATAGCGGGACGGGCGCAACTGGCCTTGCGCGATCTGACCTTCGACACGGCTTTCAAAGCGAAAAGGGCGCACGGCCGCCGCCAACCCTGTCGAGCGTACTTCTGAGCGTGCCACATAACGTGCCCCGTCGGTTTCCGCGGCATAAGCAACATAGCCCACGGTCAGTCCAGCAATGCGCAAATCAAACGTTGCGCGCTCGCTCGCTTGCGCCGCGCAGGCAAGACCAATCGCGACCAAAGCGACTGGACAAGCACGACCGATCGGGGCCATGTGACGGGCACAAAATGACAACGCTGCACCTCCTGCGGCTCAAATTCCGGGACCTCGTATAGGTGTCTGACGTAACAGCCCTGTCAACGGCAATCCAGAACGGCGATCGCCGCGCTCTGGCACGCGCGATTACGTTGGTCGAAAGTACGCGCGCCGATCACCGGGCTGACGCGCTCGCCGTGCTCGCCGCCGTTGAGGGGCCTCAAAGGCCAGCCTTGCGGCTGGGTCTTTCGGGCACCCCCGGCGTGGGGAAGTCGACCTTCATTGAAACGCTCGGACTGATGCTGATCGAGCGGGGGTTGCGGGTGGCCGTGCTGGCGGTTGACCCATCCTCGGCCCGTTCTGGCGGCTCGATCCTTGGCGACAAGACGCGCATGGAACAGCTATCCCGCGCGCCCGAGGCCTTCATCCGCCCATCCCCAAGCCAGCGCACGCTGGGCGGGGTGGGGCGCCGCACGCGCGAAGCGGCAGCGCTGTGCGAGGCGGCGGGATATGACGTGATCCTGATCGAAACCGTGGGCGTCGGGCAATCCGAAACCATGGTCGCCGAGATGACCGACGTCTTCGCGCTTTTGCTCGCTCCCGCGGGGGGCGACGAATTGCAAGGCGTCAAACGCGGCATCATGGAAATCGCCGACCTCGTTATCGTCAACAAGGCCGATGGCGATCTAAAGGCCACGGCGACCCGCACCGCGGCGGACTATGCCGGCGCGCTCCGCCTGATGCGCAAGCGCGCGGGCGACCCCGAAGGCTTTCCCAAGGCGATCACTGTCTCCGCGCTGGAAGGCAACGGCGTTGCAGATGCGTGGTCCGAGATCGAAACGCTGTCCAACTGGCGTCGCGACACCGGCGTTCTGAGCGAGCGGCGCCGCCAGCAATCGGTGCATTGGCTGGAGGACGAGTTGCGCCACGGCATGGCAACAGCCCTCAAAGAGCGTGCCGGGACCGCAATCGCTGAGGCCGAAGCGGACGTGGCCGCCGGGAAACGCTCGCCCGCCGAAGCCGCCGATGCTATCCTGAAGGCGGTTTTCAAGGCGGACTGATCCGCCGGACACACGCATTTTCAGGAGGCTTCCATGCAGGTCGGCGCATTTTCCATCTCGCTCTCAGTGACGGATATAAAGAAGAGCAAGGCGTTCTACGAGACGTTGGGGTTCAGCGACTTGGGCGGCGTGCCCGATGCCAATTGGTGCATCATGAAGAACGGGGACGCGATCATCGGCCTGTTTGAGGGCATGTTCGAAGGCAACCTGATCACGTTCAACCCCGGTTGGGACCAGAACGCCCAGAACGTCGATCCTTTCGACGACGTGCGCGCGATCAAGGCCGCCGTGAAGGAAGCCGGGATCGCGGTCGAGCAAGAACAGGGCGGCGACAGCGGTCCGGGCAGCTTCGTGGTCAAGGACCCCGACGGCAACGTCATCCTCGTGGACCAGCACCGTTAGATCGGGCGACGTCAAACACGTCGAACACGCTTTGAAATGGAAGAGGTTGTACTTGACGGCACTGGGGTGGCGGCTTAAACGACGCGAACAGATTCCACAGGGCTCCGATCTGCGGAGCCTTGAGCCGTTTTAAGGACTGGCGGTGGCAACGTCACCCGGTCCCCTGAAAAGGACAAGAACTATGTCGCGCCGTTGCGAATTGACTGGAAAAGGCCCGATGACTGGCAACAATGTCAGCCACGCCAACAACAAGACCAAGCGTCGGTTCCTGCCGAACCTGACCGAGACCGCTCTGATGTCGGAAGCACTGGGCCGGACGTTCCGCCTGAAGGTGTCCACGTCGGCGCTGCGCACGGTCGACCATCGCGGTGGTCTTGACGGCTTCATGGCCAAAGCCAAGGAAGCAGATCTTTCGCCCAACGCGCTGAAGATCAAGAAAGAGATCGAAAAGGCTCAAGCGGCTGCTTAAGTAGGGAGGAGCACCGCTTAAAAAGCCCCGCTCCGGCGGGGTTTTTTTATGCCCGCTCGCTGCTAGGATGCTCCAAAGCAGACGACGGGAGCATACCATGCGCAGACCTTGGCATCTTTGGTTGATGGGCATCGTGGGGTTGATCTGGAACGGGATCCAGGCGGCAGACTACACGATGGCAAAGCTCGAACTGCCGGTCTACACGGCGCAAATGTCACCCGACCAGCTGGCGTTTTTCCAAGGCTTCCCGCTGTGGGCGAGCGCCACATGGGCGATTGCCGTTTGGGGCGCGCTACTGGGATCATTCCTGCTCTTGGCGCGTGAAAGAGCGGCAGCGCTCGTTTTTGCGGTTTCGCTGCTCGCGATGCTGGCCACGGGCGTCCACACCCTGATCCTGGCACAGCCCACCATGCTGGATATGGCCGGAACGGGTCCAGCGATGCTGTCGGGCCTGATCATCCTTGTGGGTATCGGCTTCTGGGTCTACGCCCGCGCCATGCGCCAGCGCGGGGTGCTGGAATAGCGCCCGGGGGTGCTTGCGGGGTTCGGCGAAGAGGGGCGGTTTTGAGCCCAAACCTACTTTTTCCTGCGATGAGACGTAGGTCAGTTATGCGCAGCAGGACTTGCCTTCCTGTATCGGCGGACACGGCACAGTGGCGTAAGAGCAATAGACGCAGCAGTCCCCTTCGAGCGGTTTCAACACCGTGTGGCAGGACGTGCATTCATAGAACCACTGGCACGCATCTGTTGGCATCGTTTCTTCCGCGACGTGCCCGCACTCGGGACAGGTGAGAACGGATTGAAGAACTACTTCGCTCGTCTGTGTTGCCATAGCGCATACCCCGTTAGAATTAGAAAACCTGCAAGGATAGGCAGCAGTACATCGTCACGATAGACGTAACCAAGCGCACCGCTGATCCCGAGAAGGGAAAACAACCAAGGTAGAAAGGGCGTCAGGCAACACACGGCGGCTAGACCCGCACCGCTAAGGCTCAACGGAAGTAACCAGCCCCTCATCTGTACTGCCGGAACAAGGCAAACATGGTACGCGCCGCGTCTTCCTCCCAAAGAGGCGAACTTGCGGCGAGAATGAAAGCCAGTGTTGTGAAGCCAAGCAAGACCAAAGTCGAACGCCTTCGGCTTGCGCATTGCCAACGTCGCCAGAGACGAAGCCAACCCCAAGCCAGCACCAGTCCTACGAGGACGAGAATTTCGATGCGATACTCGACAAATGGACCAAGCATCACAAGCCAAGTTCCGCCCAAGCCAATGATTGAAAGCCCAATCGGCAAGACGCAGCATGACGCGCTGAGCAACGCCAACAGACCAGCGCCACCGATCAGTAGACGGTTCGGCCCTTTGGTTTCAACTTGAAGCGTTTCAGTATTCGACATCATGACTGAGTTTATGCATCCTGTAGTAACTACAGAAGCAAGAGAGGTTCGATCACATGATTGCGATAGGTGAGGCGTCCCGTCTCAGTGGCGTTTCAATCGAGACCATCCGCTACTACGAGCGTGAGGGCATAGTATCGAAAGCAGGGCGCACTGCGTCCGGACGTCGTGCGTACTCGGACGCTGAGATTTCCGAACTCCGTTTCATCAAGCGCTGCCGTGATCTGGGTTTCTCAATCCCAGACGTAGTAGCGCTCCGCAATCTAGCCGATGCACCAAACAACTCGTGCGAGACCGTTGAGGGGCTTGGGCGAAAGCATCTTGCTGAGGTCCGAACGAAATTAAAGGAGCTAAGGCAGCTCGAAAAAGCATTGGCTGAGCTGGTCTCGAATTGCGCAAATGGCAAAAGCGATTGCCCGATGCTCGACGCCCTTCGGGCGAGTTAAGGGAAAGCAGTCATTGGTTGAGTGGCAGCTTCGTCCTGCAAACCTGCCCTCAAACCTGCGCGCTGGCGACCGCCAAGTCACGCCATCTAGACCTGCCTCACGACTGGCAGAAGCTCTCGGCGGCTTCACCAAAGCGCTTGTACCGCTCCCAGAACAACTCGTCCGAGCGACGGTCCGACTGGCGCACTTCCTGTGCGCGGTGCGGGTTGGCAAAAAACCCGGCTGCCGTTTTCTGATCCTTGGTGGAAAGGGTCATGTTCGCGGCATCCTGGATGCAGGTGCACAGCGCGCGCGACGCCGAGCGGTCCGAGCGCAGGCAGGCGTTCTGAATGTCCTTGGCGAAAACGGGCAAAGGCGTCGCCAACAGGCACAGCACCAAAGCCCCGGATAGGGTTTTCATATCTGTCTCCAAACCTCGAGGTTCGGCCTCTTTATCGGGCCGATATTAAGGTTCAGCATGCCACAAACCGCCGATCCGGGCAATGCGCGCGGTGGACGCAATGGGTCGCGCGTGCCATTTCTCGCTGAACAACAGGGAGAACGACTATGGCCGCCACACCCCCGCTTTGCGATTTCGGCTGGAAAGCCCCTGATTTCACGCTCCCCGCGACGGATGGAAACACCTACGCGCTGGCCGACATTTCGGGGCCCAAAGGCACGCTGATCATGTTCATCTGCAACCATTGCCCCTACGTGCTGGCCGTGCTGGACCGCATGACCCGCGATGCCCATGCCCTGATGGACGCAGGGATCGGCGTGGCCGCGATCTGCTCCAACGACGCGCGCACCTACCCCCAGGACGGCTTCGGCCCGATGGGCGATCTGGCGACAAAAGCAGGCTTCCGCTTTCCCTACCTCCATGACGAGGACCAATCGGTGGCCCGCGCCTATGACGCCGTGTGCACGCCCGATTTCTTCGGCTTTGACGCGTCCTTGGGCCTTCAATACCGCGGCCGCCTCGACGAAAGCCGCGCCCAACCCGCAGCTCCGAACGCCCGGCGAGAGCTCTACGAGGCCATGATGGGCGTGGCAGAAACGGGCAGGGGACCCGAAACGCAGGTCCCTTCCATGGGCTGTTCGATCAAGTGGAAGGCGGCCTGAGCGCTATCCCGCGCCGTTCACCGGCACGATCATCGCCGCAGGTACGCGCGGCCCGTGGCGCCAGTCGATCGTCTGGTCAAACCACGGCTGGATCGAAAACGCATCCGCCGCCTCTGCCGAGTTGCACAGGAAATTGTCGCAGGCCCGCGCCAGAACGCCCAGGATCTCATAGCGGTCCGACACCGTGGGCCGACTGAACGCCGGAAACAGCACCGCCGCGCCACTGTCACCGCCTTGCACGAACACGGACCCGGAATCGACTTCGAACGAGCGATCGCGATAATCGTCGATCCGCATCCGCCCGTAGCGCAGCACGCCAAAGTCGGTGAAGGCCCCATCGCGCCGCACACCATAGGCATAGATATCAACGCCTACCCCCTCGCCATGGCGGTCCTCAAAGGCGCGCATGCTGCCCCGCACCAGATCCCGCGCGTACCACGTCCAGACCTGACCGCTCGCCG
>CAZWZG010000043.1:0-19364 GCA_964638245.1 uncultured Rhodobacterales bacterium | reverse complement strand
AGGTTCGGATCCGTCGAGAAGGAGTACTGCGTCTTGGCCATACAAACCGGCAGATCCCCGTACCCGGCGTCTTCCCATGCTTTCAATTGATCGCGGATCTTCTTGTCGGCCAGAACTTCGTCCGCGCGGTAAATGCGTTTCGCTACCGTTTCGATCTTCTCCATCAGGCTCAGACCGTCCTCGTAGAGCGGTGCGAACTGGCTGATGCCGCTGTCGGCGATCTCGGCCACACGCGTGGCAAGCTCTTGCGCACCTGCCGACCCGTCGGCCCAGTGCTTGGCAAGGATCGCTTCGGACCCTTGGGCTTCGACGAACGCCTTTACCGCAGCCACTTCGGCATCCGTATCGGTGACGAAATGGTTGATCGCGACGACCACGGGAACGCCGAACGACTTCACGTTCTCGATGTGGCGCCCAAGGTTGGCGCAGCCTTTTTCGACGGCGCCGACGTTCTCTTCCCCCAGATCGGCCTTTGCGACGCCGCCGTTCATCTTCATGGCCCGCACGGTTGCAACCAGAACGACGCAATCGGGCGCCCGACCCGCCTTGCGGCACTTGCTGTTCATGAACTTTTCGGCACCCAGATCGGCGCCGAAGCCAGCTTCGGTCACAACGTAATCCGCCAGTTTCAGCGCAGTCTTGGTCGCCGTTACCGAGTTACAGCCGTGGGCGATGTTCGCAAACGGTCCGCCATGGACAAAGGCAGGGTTGTTTTCGAGCGTCTGCACAAGATTGGGCTGCATCGCGTCTTTCAAGAGCACCGTCATCGCCCCGTCGGCTTTGATGTCACGCGCATAGATGGGGGAGCGGTCGCGGCGATAGGCGACGATCATGTCGCCAAGGCGTTTCTCCAGATCAGCGAGGTCCTTGGACAGGCACAGAATCGCCATGACCTCGGACGCCACCGTGATGTCAAAACCGGTCTGGCGCGGGAAACCGTTTGCCACACCGCCCAGCGATGTCACCGTATCGCGCAACGCCCGGTCGTTCATGTCCAGCACGCGCTTCCACGTCACGCGGCGCTCATCAATCTCAAGGCTGTTGCCCCAGTAGATGTGGTTGTCGATCATCGCCGAAAGCAGGTTGTGTGCCGCCGTGATCGCGTGAAAATCGCCTGTGAAGTGGAGGTTCATATCCTCCATCGGCACCACTTGCGCGTATCCGCCACCAGCGGCCCCACCCTTCATCCCGAAGTTGGGCCCGAGCGACGCTTCGCGAATACAAATGCAGGCCTTCTTGCCAATCGCGTTCAGGCCATCGCCAAGACCAACCGTCGTGGTTGTCTTGCCCTCACCTGCGGGTGTCGGGTTGATCGCGGTCACAAGGATCAGCTTGCCGTTTTTCTTGTCGGCGAGCGAGTTGATGAACGCCTGTCCTACCTTGGCCTTGTCGTGCCCGTAGGGCAGCAGATGCTCCGTCGGGATCCCCAGCTTCTCACCGATCTCTTGGATCGGTTTTTTGTTAGCCTCGCGGGCAATCTCGATGTCGGTTTTATAGGCCATGGCCGGCGGTCCCTCCCCGGAAAACTCTTGGCCGGCATGCGCCGGTCCACCGCGCCATCCTTTTCCGGGATCCGCCGACCTCACAATTCCGAAAACGACAGGCGCCGCGCCAAAACGGACGCTTCTGGAGGTTTCGGTTTCCGATAGGCCTCAGAACGAGGCAGATGAGATCACAGACCCGCCGCGACGCGCTGGACCGTCCGGACCCGATCAGCGTTGGGCGGGTGCGTTGCCAGAAATTGGTTGGAAGGATCGGGAACGATGCTGAAATACGCTGCACCGCGGACCGGATCATAGCCGGCGGCGGCCGTGATCCGCGTGCCAAGAGCATCCGCCTCAAGCTCGAATTCGCGACTGAAGCGGGTCGCCGTCACCGTTCCGCCAAGCTGCTGGCCGATCTCAACGCCTGCTTGGCCCGCACCCAGCGCTTCAGCAAGAATTCCGCCAATCACGGCACCTGCCGTGGCTGGGCCTTGAATACGTGGGATATGTTTTTCGATGTGATGTGCGGCCTCATGCGCAAAGATGAAGGCAAGCTCATCATCGTTGAGCGTTTGGCGGATCAACGTCTCGGTGAACGTGATTACGGGGCGTCCGCTATCGGAGAGCGACTGAAAAGCATTGGGCTGTTTCCTAGGGTCCCGATCAACCCTGACGAAGAAATCGCAATTGGCGCGAGGATCGCTTTGCCGGCACGCGCGCTCCGCGACTGGTTCAACACGCGCCACAACCCGCGTGAAATCGCTCAGGTTCTGGGGAGATCCCGTTCGAGCGACCGTCGGAACCGGGGCCGGGTCCGGCTGTGGGGCGGGCGTAAGCGCCACATCCTGGCAGGCCGCGGCGAAAACCAGCGGCAAACCCAAAAGTAGTCCGCGAAAACGCATCTCTTTATCCTTTACTTGCACTGCACACCTCGCGCGAAACCTAGACCATTTGCAAAGCCGCGCAATGGGGGCTTGCGAGGCTCCGCCGATGTCGTCAGGCTTAATCCCATGTTTACGATCGAGCACGAATTTGACGCCACCGTCGTCACCCTTGTCGACGACCCCGCACAGCACCGCCAAGAGGACGTGACGATCCACGGGTTTGACGATTGCGTCACCATCGAACAGATGGATCCGCGGACTGAGCGCATGCAAAAGATCACGCTCAGCCTTGGTCAGATCGCTGATCTGCGGGCTGCCTTGGACTTGCCGGAAGGCGTGTATTCACGGGTCGCACCAAAAAAACGGTAACCGGGCACGCCGGCGCAGAATAGTATTGGGTGAGATTGCCGGTTTGGGCTCGCCACTGCCCACTTGAGTTTCGCAAACACTGGTCAACGGTTGCAAGGGGCGTCGAGAACCAATTACCCGCTTCAACCTTGGAATTATCTTGAACAAAAAGGCGGCCATTTGAGCCCAAAGATTTTTCCTGGGCGCGTCCTCAAGGTTAGGTACCGTTTCACAAAACTGCCACAAGCCCTTTGCGCAACGTTTACAAACGCCAACCACTCCGAAGGCTACAACCAGCTTGGGGAGAGGATAATGTCCAAAGGCCTACTTTTGGCTTCCACCGCGACCGCTTTAGTGCTCGCTACACCTGTATTGGCAGAAAAGAACTTCAACCGAATTGCGTCGTTCCCTGTGACGCTGAATTTCTCAGGTGAAACGCCCGAAGAGACATCTGCCGAGATCATCGATGCGACCGACGATGGGAGAACGTTGGTTTATTCTGACAGCCCGGCCGGTGTGATCGGTGCGATCGACATCACGGATCCTTACAGTCCAGCACCGTTGGGCGTGATGCCCATGGATGGTGAACCGACGGCGATTTCGATCATCGGCAACACGGCCTTTGTCGGTATCAATACATCGCAGAGCTACACCGAGCCCTCCGGCATGGTAAAGGCGATCGATTTGGCAAGCATGACCGAGTTGACACGCTGCGATCTGGGCGGCCAACCGGACTCGACCGGGAAAGCGCCAGACGGGTCTTTCATTTCGATCGCAATCGAAAACGAGCGAGACGAGGATTTGGGCGATGGTCGCGTCCCACAGATGCCTGCCGGTGACCTTGTCATGATTGATGTCGTTGACGGCTCGCTCGATTGCGCCAGCCTGATCCGAGCCAATCTGACGGGTTTGGCCAGAATTGCAGGGTCCGATCCAGAGCCTGAATTCGTGGACATCAATGGGCTTGGCGAAACAGTCGTCACGTTGCAGGAAAACAACCACATTGTGGTGGTCGCGCGGGATGGCTCAGTTGTGTCCCATTTCTCGGCCGGAAGTGTCGATTTGACGAACATCGATGCGACGGACGAACGCGCCGCGTTGGTCTTTGACGAAACCCAGCAGGGTCGTCTCCGGGAACCCGATGGGATCCAATGGATCGACAACGATCATTTCGCGACAGCCAATGAAGGCGACATGGACGGCGGCTCGCGCGGCTTAACGATCTTTCATAAGGATGGCACACTCGTCTGGGAAAGCGGCACAAGCTTTGAACACGCCATCGTTCAGATCGGGCACTATCCGGACCGACGCTCCGACGCAAAGGGCGTTGAACCCGAAGGGATGGAGTTCGCTACGTTTGAAGGCACGCCCTATGTCTTTGTGATGGCAGAGCGCTCATCCATCGTCGGCGTGTACGATGTGAGCAACCCGGCCAATCCCGTGCTTTCGCAACTACTGCCCTCTGGGATTTCTCCAGAAGGCGCGGTTGCCATCCCGGGACGTGGACTGCTTGCGACGGCCAACGAGTATGATGGTCTCGAAGATGGTGCCGCGCGTGCGCATGTCATGCTGTACGAGTACCAAGAAGCTGACGCAGCCTATCCGCATTTGACCTCCGCCGGTATGGGCGAACTGGTCGGATTTGGCGCCATCTCTGGGATGGTCGCAGATGCAGACGGCATGATTTATGCCGTGAACGACAGCTTCTACGGTTTTCAACCGTCGATCCTCAAAATCGACCCCAGTCAGACCCCGGCCCGGATTGTCGAAGTCATCCGCGTGACTCGTCAGAACGGCGAAGCCGCACAACAGCTCGACATGGAAGGCATCACTTTGGACGACGAAGGTGGGTTTTGGGTGGCTTCAGAAGGTCGTACCGATCGGGTCATCCCCCATGCACTCTATCATGTTGATGCCTCCGGCGAGATCCAGTTTCGTTCGGGCGAAATTGGCCTTCCGCCGGAGTTGATGGCGGTCGAGCGTCGCTTTGGTTTCGAAGGCATTACCAAGGTCGGGGATGTGCTTTGGATGGCCATCCAACGTGAATGGGCGGACGACCCTGAGAACCACGTTAAACTCGTGGCATATAACACCGAAACCGAGGAATGGGGCGCAGTCCACTATGAAAAGGCCGTGCCCGCAACTGGTTGGGTTGGCCTATCCGAAATTGTCGCCCATGGGGACTGGTTCTACGTGGTGGAGCGCGATAACCAGCACGGTATTGCCGCGGTGACCAAGAAAATTTACCGCATTCCTGCTTCCGAAATGATACCTGCTCCTTTGGGAAGCGACCTTCCGGTCGTATCAAAGGAACTGGTTCAGGATCTGATCCCTGCGCTGACGTCGACGGGCGGCTACGTGCTGGATAAAGTGGAAGGACTCGCAATCCAGCCAGATGGTACGATGTGGGTTTCGACCGACAATGATGGGGTTGATGACCATTCCGGAGAGACGATGTTTTTCTCGATTGGAATGGCCGAGTAAAGCTTAGAGGCTATTTTTCCGCCAAGGAGCCCCACGCCATGGCGTGGGGTTTACTTTTTCCTGATGGAACGAAGACATCGCCAAATAAGTCAGATTTCCTGAGATCTTTTTCTTTTGTCGTTTGCTGCGAACGGAACAAGATTTGCGCGATCTTTTATTGGTAAAGGGCATGCCTGAACCACGTGCAACCAAGCACTCGTCTCCGTTGCCGACGAGATGGCAATTGACACGTAGTCGCCAATTCATCCATCCGTCGTGGCGTCGAGGAAATCAGCCACGATTTCAGGCGCGTCCGTCATGAAAAGTCTAACACCAAGATCTTCTAAATGCCCCCAGACCAAATCCGGATTGCTCCGGCCTTTTGCGTCGGAGTACCCGTCACACGCAATCTCATCCAAGGTATAGACAGAAATCGGCAACCCGCGTGCGCACGCCTCGGCGACAAGGGCGATCCGGCTGAACCCTATCTCTGCGGCGAGGACGCCTGCGTTTTTGACCGCGTCCACGAGGTCGAGGTCAGCCTGATCCATGAGCTGTAGTTTCGCAATCACCGGGATGCCGTGGCGGGTTTCCAGCGTCTGCAAGGCGGCAAGGCTTTCAGCATCGGTGACATCCATTTTCAGCATAACGCGGTGGGCGTCGCCCGTCGTTGCCAGAAACGCTGCAACCAGATCGAGTTCGCTGGCGTCTTTTACATCAACATCGACGTAAAGCGATGGTCCGGCAGCGTCCAAAGCCTCCGCGAGGCTCGGCACGTTTTCTGAAATGTTGAGAAGCGGCGAAGCTGACAATTCTGCGGCGCTAAGGGCATCGACGCTGTCTTTCCGACCGGCGGTGCGCCAAAGGTCTTCGTCGTGCATGACAAACGGCACGCCATCGGCGGAAAGTCTTACGTCAATCTCGACCATGTCAACGGCCCGCGCCGCGATGATAGCCGCGCGAGAATTCTCGGGGCCCGCGCGCATGTCGCCACGGTGGGCCACAACGATCGGGGCGTCCTGCTTGATGCGGTCACGAAGTGGCAGAAGTCCTAGCCCCACGTCAGACACGGGTTCCGGTCTCCGCATCAAAGAAATGCAGATCGCTCGCACGGAAATCCAAGGCCATCCGACCTTCCGGGATCGGGCTTTCAGCATCTTGCGCGATGGTCAGATCGTGATCCCCGATCCTTCCATGGATAAGGCGTTGTGCACCAAGTTCCTCGACCACGCCGACGTCGACGAAAATACCTGCGCCCTTGCCGTTGAGATGCGCGCGTTCGGGGCGCAGTCCCAGCGTGACCTTACCGCGATATGTGCTGTCATGGGGCGCAACAAAGCCGCCGATCCGTAGGCCGTCGTCCGACAACTCCGCGGGTAGAAGGTTCATTGGCGGAGCGCCGATAAAGCTTGCCACAAAGGTCGACGCAGGATTGCTGTAGACTTCGGCAGGCGTGCCGACCTGCTCAATTCGGCCCTCGTTCAAGACGACAATGCGGTCAGCCAGGGTCATCGCCTCAACCTGATCGTGCGTCACGTAAATGGCAGCCGTTCCAAGGCGGCGCTGGAGTTTCTTGATCTCCAGCCGCATCTGGTTGCGCAGCTTTGCATCGAGGTTCGAAAGCGGTTCGTCGAAAAGAAAGATCGCCGGGTCCCGCACGATGGCGCGCCCCATCGCAACCCTCTGGCGCTGTCCACCCGACAGTTGCGACGGCTTGCGATCCAGAAACTGGGCGATCTGCAAAAGCTCGGCCGCCTCGGTGACTTTCTGGTCAATCTCCGCCTTGGGCGTGCCGCGGTTCTTTAGGCCGTAGGCCAGGTTGTTGCGCACACTCATATGGGGGTAGAGCGCGTAGTTCTGGAACACCATCGCGATATTGCGATCCGCGGGCTCAAGGTCGTTCACGCGCCGCCCGGCCAACTCGATATCGCCTTCGGTCACGGACTCAAGTCCCGCCACCATACGAAGAAGCGTGGACTTGCCGCAGCCTGAGGGGCCAACGAAAACCACTAGCTCGCCATCCTGCACATCGACCGACACGCCTTTTACGGCCTCGGCTCCGTTCGGGTAGCGTTTGAATGCGTCTTTGATCTGAAGTGTCGTCATTTCTCTTGTTCCACCAGGCCTTTGATGAACATCCGCTGGAAGATCACGATCACCAGCGCAGGCGGCAGCATGGCCAGGATCGCCATGGCCAGCGCCTCGTTATATTCGGGGATATCCGCGCCGATCATCTGCTGCATGATATTGCGGATGCCGCGCACCAGCGTGAAGTAACCTTCTTCGGTCGTCATCAGCGTCGGCCAGAGGTACTGATTCCAGCCGACAACGAACATGATGATGAAGATGGCCGCGATCATGGTCTTTGAAAGCGGCACGAGGATGTCCCAGAAGAATTGGATCGGACCAGCACCGTCGATGCGTGCAGCCTCGATCATTTCATTGGGGATCGACTTGAAGAACTGCCGGAAAAAGAAGGTGCCCGTCGCCGAGGCGATCAGCGGGATGATCAGGCCGGAATAGGTGTTCAGCATGCCCAATTGCTGCACCACCTCGTAGGACGGGAGGATCCGTACTTCGAGCGGCAAAAGAAGCGTCGTGAAGATCAGCCAGAAGGAAAACGTGGCGAGCGGAAAGCGGAAGTAGACGATGGCATAGGCCGCCAGCATCGAGACCACGATCTTGCCGACCGCAAAGCCAATCCCCAGGATCAGGCTGTTTTGCGTCATCAGAAGGCCCGTCACCTCACCCGTGAACCCGCCTTCTTGGTAGAGCACGTTTGCATAGGTTTCGGCGAAATGGCCGCCAAATCCGAACTGCATCCCCTCACGGTGGATGGTGACGTGGTCATAAGTCGACGTCATGAACGCCACAAGGATCGGCCCCATCATCAGGAACACGCCAAGGATTAGGACGATGTGGTCGTACGCGCGGATCTGATTGAGGCGCGTGGGTTTGTCCTTGGCCGGTTTGCCAACGGACACTTTTTGTAGGTCTGTGACAGCCATTGGACGCTCCTCACGTGTAGTGGATACGGCGTTCGATCAAACGGAACTGCGCGATCGTCAGCGCCAGCACGACGACCATCAGCACCACCGATTGCGCCGACGATCCGCCGATGTCGTTGCCCCTGAAGCCATCGCGAAAGACCTTGTAGACAAGGGTCACGGGGCTATTGCCCGGCTGATCTTTGACGATCTGGTCAATGGTTCCGAAGGTTTCGAACATTGCGTAGGTGATGTTCAGGATCAGAAGGAAAAACGTCGTCGGTGCCAGAAGCGGGAATGTGATGGTCCAGAACCGGCGGGTTTCCGAGCGGCAGTCGATGGCGCTCGCTTCCTTGACCGAGGTCGGGATCGACTGCAGGCCTGAGAGGAAGAAAATGAAGCAATAAGGAACCTGCTTCCACGTCGACACCACGATCATCGCGAACCCGGTGTCCCAATAGTTCACGCCAACGCGCATTTCCCACCCGAAGAGCGCGACAAAGTCGACGAGCGGGCCGATGTGCTGGTCAAAAAGCATGACCCCGATCAGCCCAGCGACGGGTGGCGCGATGGCGTAGACCCACATCAGAAGGGTCTTGTAACTTGATTGCCCGCGCAACACGCGGTCGGCGCTGACGGCCAGCATCAGGCCGAGAAAAAGCGACAGAAGCGAAACGAGAACTGTGAAGACAACGGTGAACCAGACCGTGCGCTGGTAGTCCGACGCGGCAAAGGCGTCAGAATAGTTTTGGAGGCCAACGAAAGTGGAATTTCCGAAAAACGGATCTTCGAGGAAGAACGAGGCGCGGATCGCCTCGGCGGCGGGCCAGAAAAAGAAGACGATGATAATGATCATCTGCGGCGCGAGCAGCAGATAAGGCATCCATGGGCTGTGAAACTGAGCTTTTTCCACCGGCAACGCTCCCCAAAACGTCGAAAAGCGAGGGCCCAAAGAAGGGCCCTCGCGGTACTCGGAACAAAAGGGTTAGTTCAGCGTCTGCGAGAAGCGCTGGAGAAGGCGGTTGCCTTCTTCCTCGATGACGGCAAACGCGCTTTCGACGTCGGTTTCCCCGGCGAAGATGCGGCCGTATTCGCGGTTCATCACGTCGCGGATCTGCACGTAAAAGCCAAGGCGATAACCGGCGTTGTGGTCACCAACAGCTTGCGTCAGCTGAAGCGTTCCAACTTCGGCCTGGGGCGTTTCGGCGTAGTAGCCGCTTTCAGCCGTCAGGTCGTAGGCGGCCTGCGTGATCGGAACGTAGCCGGTCTCAACGTGCCAGAACTTCTGCACCTCTGCCGAAGACAGGAAGCGGAAGAATTCTGCCGCACCGGCGTTTTCTTCTGCGTCATGTCCGGACATCGCAAACAGCGCCGCACCACCGATGAAGGTCGAAACAGGCTCGGAGGTCACGGCTTCCCAATAGGGCAGGAAGGTTGCCGAGAATTCGAAGTCCGTCGAGTTTTTCAGACCACCAAAGGAAGCTGATGACCCAAGCCACATCGCCACTTCACCGTTTTCGAACGGTGTCTGGTTGTCACCCCAGCCAGCGCCGTAATAGCCATACCAGCCGTTGTCCAACCACTCTTTCATGGCCGTGAAGTGGGCCTTGATGGCGTCGTTGTTGACCAGAAGCTGAGCGCCATCGGCCCCGTCAAACCCGTTGTTGTTGGTCGCAAACGGCAGATCGTGGCGCGAGTGGAAATTCTCGGTCATGATCCATGGGCTGTGCGACTGAGCCAGCGGAATGTAGCCCGCTTCGACGATTGCGGGCGCGATGCTTTCAAACTCTTCCCAAGTCTTGGGGGGCTCAACGCCTGCTGCGGCAAGCGCCTCGACATTGTAGTAGAGAATTGGCGTGGACGAGTTAAACGGCATGCCAACCATCTTGCCGGTTGAGTCCGCATAGAACGACCGGACGCCGGGAATATACTCGTTTGCGTCAAACGGAGTACCCGTCTGTACGAACAGGTCTTCGGCAGGGATGACGGCGCCCTGGGCACCGATGATGGTTGCCGCACCGGCATCAAACACTTGAACGATATTTGGATGCTCGCCCGCGCGGAAGGCAGCTATCGTGGCGGTCAGTGTGTCTTCGTAGCCGCCCTTGTAGACGGGTGTGACGGTGTATTCGGATTGGCTGGCATTGAACTGCTCGGCCAAAGCATTGGTGGTCTCCCCCAGCTGGCCGCCCATGGCGTGCCAAAGGATGATCTCGGTTTGGGCTGAAGCGGAAGTGACGACAACGACTGACGCCGCCGCCGACAAAAGAGTCGTGCGAAGCATTGGTATCTCCCCAAGGTGTGTCTTGCAGAGCCGGAAGTATGGCGCTTGGAAAACAGTCTCGTGACGGATTGTTTACAGTTTGGTGACAGTGAGAGGCGGCCAAAAGGCTTGACAACTTGCAGTCAGCCGCGCGTCATAAAACCGTTACAAAAATAAATAGCCAAAAGGACCGAGCAGACGTGTCCAATATATTCAAGGCAATTACAGCAATTCTAACTCTTTCGGCTTTGCCCGTTATGGCCACCACGGTGTGTTATCCACGCGACGAGATGGTCAGCGTTATCTCCCGCGACTTCCAAGCCGAGAAGAAGGCCAACGGGGTCGTCCGTCCGTTTTCCATCATGGAGCTATGGGTATCCGAAGACGACGGTGACTGGCTGATGGTAACGACAGATCTCAAAGGGAACAGTTGCATCGTCGCCTACGGCGAGCGTTTCTCTGACGCCCTCCCAGAAGTGTCACCTGCTGAGGCTGGCTGAAACCTAGGCCAGAAGTCATGTGCTCTGAGCAGTGGTGCCGCATTGGCAATGTATGTGACTTTTGTGATCTTTCTTTCTCACACTGTTTGTCAAACGAACTTATGGTGTGCCTGTAGCCAAATGCGTTTTGGCTCGAGATGCAAATGCCTAGAACCCAAGCGCATTTGGGACTTCGGTATGATCGCTGCTGCTGCGACCACAGTATTTGAATACAGCTAGGGTACTGACTCCGCCTTGGTCAACGTCTTGACGGAGCAGCTACAGACTTTGCGTGGAAAACCGAGATACGATGCCTCGAGGTGTCTTTTCTTATTGCCAGACCATATGGACGTCTCTGTTTAACACATTTTGACGGGTCCGGCGCGGGATCAGATCTCAGCACTGGTCTAACAAGCTTGCTTTTGATCACATCCGGACTGTCTTTAAACGAGGCTGGCGCCTGTCTTCTGCTGATACTCGTCGGACTGGCTCCTTAGCTGGACCTTCGTTTGGTCAATGACTAAATGCACTCAAACACACCCACATGCGTCGCAGGAGGCCTTGATGCCCGTTCCCAACCCCGCCGCTCTTGATTTCCTACGCACGCGCCGATCACGGCCCGCCAAGACGCTGACAACACCCGTCCCGTCTCGGGAAGAGTTAGTTGAACTTTTGACGATTGCAGCCCGGGCGCCTGACCACGGCAAGCTTGAACCCTGGCGCTTCGTGGTTCTGGAAAGGCCAGCGCTGGCGCGATTGGCCGAAGCAGTGGATGCGTATGGCGTCGCAAAAGGCAAAGACGACGAGTCGATTCAGAAAATGCGTGATCAGTTTGGCAACGCTGACCTCGCAGTCGCCGTCGTTTCATCACCCAAGCCATCCGGAAAGATACCTGGGATTGAACAGGTCCTCTCGGCAGGCGCGGTCTGCCTATCGCTTCTCAATGCCTGCCTGGCCGCGGGCTGGGGCGCAAACTGGCTTTCGGGTTGGGCCAGCCATGACGGTTCATTTACCGAGGCCGAATTGGGTCTGGCCAGTTACGAAACAATTGCAGGTTTGATCCATATTGGGACCGAGACCACGCCCCCACCAGAGCGCCCCCGCCCGGACGTGGCCGCGATCACCACTTGGGTTGATAGCTGATGTTTCAGGACGTGGCCCGCGCCATCGGGCAAATCGGTGACCCGGCCTTTCGCGGTGTGCTGGTGCGCGGCGTGGGCCTGACGCTCCTTCTACTGGCGGGGCTGACATGGCTGACGGTGACGTTGGTGGGCTGGTTCGTGCCTGAAACCGTATCGCTGCCGGTCGTGGGCGACATCACCTGGGCCGACAACGCACTGTCTGTTGCGGCACTTGGTCTGATGCTGATCCTGTCTGTCTTTCTGATGACGCCCGTCGCATCGGCCTTTACGTCGATCTTCCTTGATGAAGTCGCCGATGCCGTCGAAGCCGAACACTATGCGCATCTGCCCCCTGCCCCGCACCTGTCGTTTTTAGACGGACTGCGCGATGCGATCGGGTTTCTGGGCGTCATGATCGTGGCCAATCTGATCGTCCTCCTGCTTGCCCTGGTGCTCTTCTTCATTCTCGCACCGTTCGTGCCGTTCCTGTTTCTGGGACTGAACGGGTATCTGCTTGGGCGAGAGTACTTTCAGCTCGTCGCCTTGCGCCGCCTGGGCAAAGAGGGCGCTCGGGCCGCGCGAAAACGGCATCGCTTTGCGATTTGGGCGCTTGGGATCGTCATGGCACTGCCGCTCACGATCCCGGTGGTCAACTTGCTGGTACCCGTCCTAGGCGCGGCCAGCTTTACCCACCTGTTTCACCGGCTGGAAGGGGCGTCATCCGGTTGAGGAAGTCAATGTCGCGGACTGTGATCCAGCCCGACAGGATGATCCCAGCGATGACGATCCAGAGTGCCAGCGCAATCCACGTGGTGATCCACGCCTTGCGCTTCATGTTGAGGTTGGCGGGTGCCCCAGCTTGCGTGCCCGGCACGATTTCACCCCGGTCGCCTTGCGTTTCCATTCGGATAGGCAGGACCATGAACAGGGTCAGGAACCAGATCACGGCGTAAAGCACGATACCCGAAACAACGCCCATCACGCGACCTCTTCAAGTTCGACGAGGGTTCCGTTGAAGTCCTTTGGATGCAGGAACAGGACCGGATTGCCGTGGGCGCCAATCTTGGGCGTACCATCGCCAAGGATTCGAGCGCCCTTTTCGGTCAGTTGCGCCGCAGCCGCCGCGATATCCTCAACTTCATAGCAGACATGGTGGATGCCTCCGGACGGGTTCTTTTCGAGGAAATTGGCGATAGGGGAACCTTCGCCCAGCGGATAAAGTAGCTCGATCTTGGTATTGGGCAGCTCGATGAAGATGACCGTCACACCATGGTCAGGCTCGTCCTGCGGCGCGCCCACCTTGGCACCCAGCGTGTCGCGATAGCTGGCGGCGGCAGCCTCGAGGTCGGGCACGGCGATAGCGACGTGATTCAAGCGTCCAATCATCCAAACTCTCCTTTTCGCGCGTTATGCTTGCTCGAATGTCCACAGGCAAGGGACCTTCCTGCGACCCATTAACCCTCGGTTAGCCAAACACTGCATTAATATGAAAATCGCACCGAAAATGGGGATTTTGGATGCCTGAAGCTGTCGAAGACTTTCTAATGAGCCGCCCACCCACGGCGGAAAAGCCTCTGTTGGGTCAGACGTTGCTGGTCGTCGAAGATAGCCGGTTCAGTTGTGAAGCGGTGCGCCTGCTATGCTTGCGCTCGGGTGCACGGATCCGACGGGCGGACAGTATCCGCTCGGCCAAGCGGCACTTGCGAACCTATCGACCATCGGTCGTGCTGGTGGACATCGGTCTGCCCGACGGGTCGGGTCTGGACCTGATTGCCGAGATGAACGAGGCAACGCCACGGGTGCCGGTCATCCTTGCCACATCGGGCGATGACCTTGCTGCAGAAGCAGCGGCACAGGCGGGTGCGGACGATTTCCTGTCCAAACCCTTCACGCGGCTTGCGGAATTCCAATCAAAGATCCTGAACCACTTGCCTGCCGCAGAGGTGCCAAGGGGACCGCGCGCAATGACAGACGACCACGTGGACCCCGACCGGTTGGCGTATCGTGACGATCTGGCACAGATCTCGGACTATCTGACCTCGTCTTCGGATGCGCGAACCATCGACTATGTGACGCGCTTCCTTGCCGGGCTGGCTAAAAGCGCGGGCGACGAGGCGCTACAGGATGCTGCGCTAACGCTAGCCGCCAGCCGGGAGCGGGGCATGCCAAATGTCGCAACTTTGGCGCGCGTCGCGGGACTGGTTCAGCAACGGTTGCAGGCCCCGGCGGGGATCTAGGCAGGGCGTCAATTGCCCCGCCAAGGCCCTGCCCTGTTCACATTCTCGCCCAGATTCGCGGCGATCTTCGTTGCGGGAAAAAGGGATGTCGGATGGAACGTTTCATCGAGAACTATGCCGTCGAGGCACAAAACAAAGATCTGCTCGGCTGGTGCGTGTTGAGCCTTGGCGCTGCGGTGCTCGGGTTTGCCGTGCTTACGACGACCTTGGCCCATGTCACCGCCACAACGGATGCACGCGATAGCGTGACTGCCGTCACAGCAGACGTCTGAGACAGCTTGCATACAGAAAAAAAAGGGGCCTGCTGGCCCCTTTTTTGTGTTTAATCCTCTGACGGTAGGACCCGAAGCCGTAATTCGCGCAACTGTTCTGACATCGGCTCGCTTGGCGCGTCCATCATCAGGTCTTCGGCGCGCTGGTTCATCGGGAACAGCATGACTTCGCGGATATTTGCCTCGTCTGCCAAAAGCATTACGATACGGTCAATCCCTGCGGCGCATCCCCCGTGGGGCGGAGCGCCGTAGGCAAACGCGTTGACCATGCCGCCAAACCGCTTGCGCACTTCATCTTCGCCATAGCCAGCGATTTCGAATGCCTTGAACATGATTTCGGGCACGTGATTCCGGATGGCGCCTGAGACCAGTTCGTACCCGTTACATGCAAGGTCATACTGGTACCCCAGGACCTCCAACGGATCGCCCTCGAGCGCGGCCATACCGCCTTGGGGCATGGAAAACGGGTTATGCTCGAAGTCGATCTTGCCGGACTCTTCGTCCTTTTCGTAGATCGGGAAGTCGACGATCCAGGCAAAGGCAAAGCGGTCTTTGTCGGTCAGGCCCAGTTCGTCGCCGATCACAACGCGCGCGCGCCCGGCCACGGCTTCAAATGACTCCGGCTTGCCACCAAGGAAGAACGCCGCATCGCCAACGCCCAGATCCAACTGCTGCCGGATCGCTTCGGTGCGCTCAGGCCCGATGTTCTTGGCCAGCGGACCTGCTGCTTCCATGCCGTCTGCCCCTTCGCGCCAGAAGATGTAGCCCATCCCGGGCAATCCTTCCTTCTGCGCATAGGCATTCATGCGGTCGCAGAACTTGCGCGACCCACCGCCCGGCGCCGGGATGGCGCGAATTTCGGTGCCGCCCTGCTCCAAAAGCTTTGCGAAGATCGCAAAGCCAGACCCGCGGAAGTGGTCGGACACCACTTGCATTTTGATCGGGTTGCGCAAGTCGGGCTTGTCCGTGCCGTACCAAAGCGCCGCGTCTCGATAGGAAATCTGCGGCCACTCGGCGTCGACCTTGCGGCCCCCGCCAAACTCTTCAAATACGCCTCGCAGCACCGGCTGGATTGTGTCGAACACGTCCTGCTGCTCGACAAAGGACATCTCCATGTCCAGCTGATAGAAATCCGTAGGTGAGCGGTCGGCACGCGGGTCTTCGTCGCGGAAACACGGCGCGATCTGGAAATACTTGTCGAACCCCGACACCATCAAGAGCTGCTTGAATTGCTGGGGGGCTTGCGGAAGCGCATAGAATTTGCCCGGATGCAGCCGCGACGGCACCAAGAAGTCCCGCGCGCCTTCCGGCGAAGAGGCCGTGATGATCGGAGTCTGATACTCGCGGAAATCAGCGTCCCACATCCGTTTGCGGATCGACGCAACGACATCCGAGCGCAGCTTCATGTTGTCCTGCATCGCCTCTCGGCGCAGATCGAGGAAGCGGTACCGAAGGCGCGTCTCTTCCGGATACTCCTGGTCCCCAAAGACCATCAGGGGCAATTCGCCCGCCGGTCCAAGCACCTCAAGATCGCGCACAAAGACTTCAATCTCGCCCGTCGGCAGTTTGGGGTTCACAAGGCTTTCGTCGCGCGCCTTCACAACGCCGTCGATCCGGATGCACCATTCCGAGCGCACCTTTTCGACTTCGGAAAAAACCGGGCTGTCGGGGTCGGCCAGAACCTGCGTCATGCCATAGTGGTCGCGCAAATCGATGAACAGCACGCCACCGTGGTCCCGGATCCGGTGGACCCAGCCCGAAAGGCGAACGGTTTCGCCCACGTTTTCAGCGGTCAGCGCGGCGCAGGTATGGCTGCGATAGGCGTGCATGGGCAGGTCCTTTTCGGTGCTCATCTTGGTGTGGCGTGATCAACCGCGCGGCGGGCGGGAAGTCAAGCAAGAGGGCGGATTTCAGCGCGTCAATGCCCCCGATTTAGCGGCTCTCTTTACAAAAGGACCGGTTTTTTGGAAATTTACTCTAGGGAAAGCGCTGCTTGCAACGCGCGCGCCCACTCACAACGCGAACCAGGGACGACATCGGCGGGTGTCGAAGGGGGTGACCATGTGGGAGCATTTGCTCGACCGGCTGTTTGCAACAACAATCCGACGCGGCAGCCTGACATTGACCTTACACGACGGCCGCCCGAGGTCTTATGGCCCCGGCGGAGAGCCCTCTGTCGCGGTCCGGGTCAGCGATCAGAACTTTGCCGCCAAGCTGGTTAGGAACCCCGATCTTGCGGTGGGCGAAGCGTATATGGATGGCACTCTCGAAATCGAGGGGGACGATCTTTATGGGTTCCTGACCCTTGCGATCATCAACGTGCGCGGGGATGGTTTTGGCGTCTGGTGGATGCGCTGGCTTTTGGGCCTGCGCGCGCGGCTCCAGCCGCTTTTGCGTGCCAACACGATTGGGCGGGCCCGTTCGAACGTGGCGCATCACTATGATCTTTCCGGCGCGCTTTATGATCTTTTTCTCGACGAAGACCGCCAATACTCCTGCGCCTATTTCACCGATCCAGAGATGTCGCTCGAAGACGCGCAACTGGCCAAGAAGCGTCTAATCGCGAGGAAACTTTTGATCGAACCGGACTGCCATGTGCTCGATATCGGGTGCGGTTGGGGCGGTATGGCGCTGACGCTGGCCAAGGAGTTCGGGGCGCGCGTGACAGGCGTCACGCTGTCCCGCGAACAGCACAGGATCGCAACAGAGCGTGTCCGCGCGGCAGGCCTGTCAGATCGCATCGACATCCGACTGCAGGACTATCGCCACGTTCCCGAAACCTTCGACCGCATCGTGTCCGTCGGCATGTTCGAACATGTCGGAAAGAAGCATTTTTCCACGTATTTCAACGCCGTACATGACCGCCTGAAACCCGATAGCGTGGCATTGATCCACACGATCGGGCGCACTAGTCCGCCAGGCCCTGTGTCGCCATGGATCGACAAGTACATCTTTCCGGGTGGCTACATACCGAGCCTTTCCGAGATGAGCCGAGCAGTAGAAGACGCAAGGCTTTACACCACGGACGTCGAGGTGTGGCGGCTGCACTATGCCGAAACGCTCAAGGCCTGGCATGATCGCTTCATGGCCCGTGCCGAAAAAGCCGAGGCGCTTTATGACGCGCGTTTTGTGCGCATGTGGCGGTACTATCTGATCGCGTCGGAACTGACGTTCCGGCTGGATCACCAGTGTGTTTTTCAGGTCCAACTGGCCCATGATCAGGCCGCCGTACCGCTAACGCGCGACTATCTGTACGCGCAAGAGCGCACCGATCTGCGCCACGCTGCGGAGTGATCTCGCCCCGAATTGCCCACCATCCACCCGTTTTTCGCCTCATTTGAGCGTTTTAACGGTCCAAACGGGTAAGGGCGCTTCGCGATGCGAGCAGAAACGAAATCGATTCTCTGGATCATGGGACTGGTGACTCTGGTATCGGCATGGCGTCATTCCGGATCGACCTCGCCCGATCTTCTGGCTAGCTGGATGGCCGGTTTGAATTTCGCGCGCGGTCAGTTTGATCAGATTTATTTCGGCTCCGAGAATGTCTTCACGATGCGTCCCCCCGACAGCTGGATTATCGAACTTCAGGCAAACGGGCACGAAGACGGGATCTATCCCTTCATCTATCCGCCGCTCTGGGCCTGGGTTACGGCCAAGCTGAGCGCGGTCACAAGCTTTTCGACCCTTGTTTTCATCGGCAACCTCGTGAACCCGCTCCTGATCGCGGGCAGCATCCTTTTGGCCGGGCGCATGGCCGCCGGATCGCTCCGCCCTTCTGCCTTTCTCATGATCGGGGTCCTCGCGCTTGGATCAAGCGTGATTTCCATCGTCGCGCTGGAACAGAACCAGCCGCAGATTTTCGTCAGCTTCCTTTTGGTCCTGGCCGCCGAACGCACGTACTACGGCGACCAGCGCAGCGCCGGCCTGGCCCTCGCGCTGGCTGCTTCAATCAAGCTCTACCCCGCCGTTTTCGCGGTGATCTGGCTGGCCCGGCGCAATTGGACCGCCCTCGCCACGTTCACGGTTTTCGGCGGCGCCCTCGGGCTGACCTCAATCGCAGTGGCCGGATGGCCGCTCCACGCCGCCTTCCTGCACGAACTTTCCGCGATCTCGGGCAGCGCTTTGGTGACCTTCTTCACCCATTCCATCGACCCCACGATCGTCGAGTTCTTCCTCAAGGATCGGGCCGCCTTCTTCATGGGGCTGGATGCCGACGCCTTGGCCGGATGGCATGTCGTCGAGAAAGGCCCGGTTTGGCGGGCCTTCAATGCCGCCTCGATGATCGCTGTGATCACGGCCATCTTCCACTTCGCCCGCCGCCCCGCCGGCGACAGCGCGCTCTTTTGGCCCACTGCCTTTCTCGCGCTGGCCTTGGTCAGCCCGCTTAGCTGGGGCTATCACTACCTCTCGGCGCTCGTCTTCCTGCCGGTTCTGATCGACCGCCTCGGGACCAGTTTCGGCGCGCTTGCCATATTCGCAATCCTGTGGCCCACCAGCCTGATCTACATCCTGATCGACAACCCGTTCATCCCCTGGTCCAGCGTCGCCCAACCATTGGGCACGGCCATGATGGCCGCCTTCGGGATCACCCTTGCGGCCCTGATCCGCTCCAGTCTCCCGCGCGCGCAGACCAGCGCTCCCTCCAAAGCCGCGCATCCCGCCGAATAGGCGCTTGCGCCCCCGCGCCCAACCCCTATAACCGCGACAATTTGCGAACAGGGGGACGGGCATGCCAAAGCGCACCGACATCAAGTCGATCATGATCATCGGCGCGGGTCCCATCGTGATCGGGCAAGCCTGCGAGTTCGACTATTCCGGTGCCCAGG
>CAZWZG010000042.1:14403-19709 GCA_964638245.1 uncultured Rhodobacterales bacterium | reverse complement strand
CAGGGTCGACGCGCTTGAAATCGGGCGCGCGGCGGGAAAGCCAGTCGTGGGTCATGTCACGCTTTCCTTGTACGTCGCATCAAGGCGCGAACGCAGGTAATCGGCACCGGAAATGGGTGGATATTTCGCGGCTCCTGTTCCCGGGATGGCCTCGATGATGCTGTCAGGGTTGGGATCCAGGAAAAACACGATCGAACGGCGCGGGTTCTTCGGTGTCAGGACCCGGTGCGGGGTCGAAACATAGATGTCATTGGTCCAGCGCATTAGGCAGTCCGCAATATTGACAACGAAAGCCCCCGGCACATGGGGAACGTTCACCCAGTCCTTGCCGCGGGGCTGCACTTGCAGCCCGGGTTCGCCGTCCGTCAGCAACAAAGTGATCGAGCCATAGTCGGTGTGTGCGCCTGCCCCGATCGAGTCAGCCTCGGGATCACCTGCCGGGTATCTTAGCAGCCGCAAAGTGGCGAGTGGCTGATCAAGATGCGCGTCGAAATAGGTTTCGTCCTGCCCGAGTTCGAGCGCGATAGGCCGATGGAGCGCCACGCCAAGATCGTGCACCGCGGAAAAATACGAAAGCACAGTCTCACGAAACCCGACGAGATCCGGCCAGGCATTCACGGCACGAAACGGTTCTCCGGCTAGAATTCGGGGGTCGTCTGGCGCCATGTCGAGCCCGATGTTAAAGGCCTCTTTCATGTCGACCTGATCGGGCTTGCTGTCATCGAGGTTTTCGACCCCTTCACCGGTCCAGCCACGATTGCTTTTGCTGGTGCGGATATCGAGCTTGGCCTTTTCCGCGATCGGAAGGGCAAAGAAGCGATCCGACGCGTCAAACACATCCGCAATCAACGTCTCGGGCACACCGTGATTGCTGAGCAGAAAAAACCCGGTTTCACGGCAGGCGTTGCCCAGATCATGCACGAAACCGTCACGATCGGTGCCATCGCGAAACCGCGACCAGTCCAAAATGGGAATCATGCTGGCGCTCCCTGAAGCGATGATACCGGGCCGATCAGTTTATCCATGCGTTCGGCCACTTTGCGCAAGTGTGCGGCGCGTTGCTCGGGCGCCGCGCTGTCCATCAGGAACTGCGCTGCAAACACCTTCTTGCAGCGTCGCGCACAAAGGAGGCCAACGCCCCGCAATAGCGTCCGCTTGCCCGGCGCTCCGATATAACGGGTCAGCCAGAAGCTTGCGCCACAGGTCGTGAACACGCCCAGGCGGGTGATATGGGTCAGCGCGGGTTTGATGATGTCGCCCTCGCCCTTGGGCATGTGAAAGGCGACGCCGGGCAGAAATACTCGGTCAAGCCAGCCCTTTAACATGGCGGGCAACCCGTACCACCACGTCGGGTAGACGAAGATCAACGTGTCGCACCATTCAAGGTTAGCGATCTCGTCCTCAAGACCCTTGCGGTTGATATCGCAGTCTTCGTAGTCACGGTGGTTTTCAGCCGAAAGCACGGGATCAAATCCTGACGCATATAGGTCCGACACGCGCAACTCGGCGCCCGCCGCGGTTAGTTTTTCCACGACTGTGTCGCGCACGGCGGCGGTAAAGCTTTCGGGCCTTGGATGGGCATACACAACGAGGGCGCGCATCAAAACGTCTCCATCTCGCGACCCACACGGTTCAGGAATGCGCCCCGCTTGGCATCGCTTGCCCGGTTCATATCGTAGAGCGCGAGGTACCGCATCTTGCGCGGACGGCACACATGCCAGACGGCGCGGGTCACGCATTTGCGCGGCGGATCCCCAACCAACGTGGCGCGAAATCGGTTTCCACCATATGTGGTCACCGCTGCGAGCCGCCGGATATGGGTCAGGTTTGGTTTGACCTTTCCGTCTTCCAATTTGAAGGACACGCCGGGCAGAAACACCCGGTCCAAGAACCCCTTCAGGATCGCTGGATAGCCGAAGTTCCACACCGGAAACACCATCACCAACGCTTCGGCAGAGCGCACGCGTTCGACGTATTCGGCGACGGGACCGATATTCTCAGGCTCTTCATGGTATCCGCGTCGCTCAGCCTCGGTCAGCACAGGCGAAAACCCTTCGGCGTTCAAATCGCAATCATCCACATCCCAACCGCGCCCTTCGAGCGTTTCCACCACCCGGCCATGGAGCGCTGCCGAGAAACTCTCCGGGCAGGGATGCGCAAAAAGGACCATTGCCCGCGTCACGCGCCGCTCCCTTCATCTGGCCAAAAATATCCTCGGGGTGTGAATGGCGCAGCCAGAGAGGGGCAGACAGCCCCTCTCATTCCGCCGCCTGCAACTTTGGATAAGCGTACATCGATGCGTAATCCCAGTTGGGATCGTCCCAGGCGATCATTTTTCCGGGGTTCAAAAGGCCCTTTGGATCGGCCTCTTTCTTGAACGTCAATTGCCGGTCATCGACTGTTTGGCGACCGCCTTCTTCCAGGGTGTAGCGATGCGGGTTGAAGATCATGGCGCCCGCATCTTCGTGGGCCTGAATGATCTCGTTTAAACGCTCTTCGGTCGAAAACTTCACCAGCGTCAGCCCGGCGAACATCACCTTGCCGCTTTCGCGCAGCACTTCGAGGTGCTGCAGGATCTCGGGCGAAAATTCATCCCGCATCTTGGCGATCAGATCCTTGTGCTGGGGATAGCCATAGCGGACCTGCAGATACGTGATTGACGGATCGACCTTGAGCGCGCGCAAGGTCGTGTGGTTCCAGCCGTATTCGAACACCGGCCCCGGATCGCGGGCCCAGTCGTGATCGTCCGAGCGGTAGATCAGCGTTGCTTCGGGGCGGCGTCCGAGGAAGGTCAAAAAGCCGTCCATCGAATGGGGCGCCACCATGATCCCGATCATGTTGTCCTTTGCTTCGACATACGGCGCGACGCGCTGGAAATAGTCCTTGGCAACCGGTGCCTCGAACACGGTGCCGAGCTTGATCAGGACGCCATCGAGATTTGCGAGGTCTTCGGTAAAGGCCACCGCCTCCATGAAGTCATCAAACGTCAGGAACATCCCGACCCAGTCATAAGCCGGGGCGAGTGGCATCTCGATTTCCGTGATGATCCCATTGGTGCCATAGGCGTGGCTGACGCGGGCGAGCTCTTCTCCGGTGAACTCCAACACCCGGGGCTCTTCTTCCATCGTCACAACGCGGAGGCGGATGATGTTGCCGAGGTCGCGAAGGCTTCCCCAAGTGCAGGACCCGACCCCGCCCGAGCCACCGGCGATGAAGCCGCCGATGGTCGCCGTGGCCCAAGTCGAAGAGAACATGCGCAGCTCTTGGCCCGAATGCTCTTTCGTTGCCGCATCAAGGTCCTTGAGCAGGATACCGGGTTCGCAGATCACGCGTCCGGGATGGATTTCCTTCACGGACGCCATGTGGCGCAGATGCATGATGCACCCGCCCGCCAGCGGCATTGCTTGTCCGTAGTTCCCGGTGCCAGCTCCCCGCGTCGTCACCGGCACGTCATGGGCGTAGCAAGCGCGCAAAACCTCGATCACCTCGGCCTCGTTCCGGGGGTTCACGACGAAATCGCCGGTCACATGGTCCAGCCGGTCCTTCAGCACAGGCGAGTACCAGAAGAAATCCCGGCTCTTGGCCTTCAGCACGGTGTCCTTGGTTTCGATGTCCAGATGGCTCAGCGCGGCCATTGCGCCTTCGATGTTCATGATGTCCTCACATACGGGTCAAGCTCCCGATAGTCGGGGAGCGTGGTGTCAATTTCGGTGCCGCCCCGGATCACGATGCGGTCGGATTGCGGGCGGGAATAAAGCTCGGTCCATTCGCGGGCGTTGCAGATTACCATATCCGCGGGTTGGCCCGGAGCGAAGGGTTGGTCGGCGATCGCCATCGCGGCAGCCGGGTTGGCGCTAAACGCTTTGGGCCAATCGTGGGCCGAGTGATCAATGTGAGCGATGCGTGTGGCCTGTCGCATAACCTCGAGCATATCGAGATCGCCGTAAGCATAGAAGGGATCGCGGGTGTTGTCGGAGGCAAAACTGACGTTGATCCCGCGCGCGCGCATTTCGTGCACCAGTGTGACGCCGCGATTACGCGGGGTGCGGTTGGCGTGCCGGTCCTGCAGGAAAAGATTGCACATCGGCAGGCTGACGACGTCCAGCCGCGCCTTGGCAACAAGGTCCAGCGTGTCCATCGCCCGGGCTTCGTCCTGTACGGACAAGGAACAACAATGGCCCACGGTCACGCGCCCGAAATAGCCGATCTGCATTTTGACCTCAGCGATGGTCCGCAGTGTTTCGACGCTGGCATCCATGGTCTCGTCGACGTGAAAATCCGCGTCGATCCCGGCCTTTCCCGCACGCTCGAAGAAGGCGGTCAGAACGTGGTCGAGACCGTCCATGGGGAATGTGACAAGACCGAGCACGCCGCCATACTTCTCGACGAGATCCGCGGTGTGTCCAAAGTCGCCGCTCAGGTCAGCTTTGTCGGAGGGCGCAAGGCATGCGGCCTGAAGATCGATCTTTCCGGCCCACTCTGAGCGCACCTGATCAAAGACCGGCCAGCTAATGTCGTCTTGCGGTGGGATGCTGTCCAGATGCGTGCGGAGGGCTCGAGTTCCGTGGGCATAAGCACATTTGAGCGCGAAGGTCATGCGGGCATGAACGTCCTCGGCACTCCAGTTCGCGGCGCGATCCTCGGCTACGGTATTGAGCGCGCCCATGAACGTGCCGTCAGGGTTGGGCGAGCGCGCCCAGATATGGCCTTTGTCCAAATGCGTGTGCATGTCCACGAAGGCGGGCAACACAAAGGCTCCGTCCAAGTCGACACGATTGGTAGACGGGAATTCGGCGATTTTGCCGTCTTCGATGGTGATCGAAGTGGTCGTCAAATCCCCCGGCTCGCCGAGAAGGCAGGCCGGGATCGTCAGGTTGTCTAGCGTGATCGCAGTGCCGCTGGGCAGAACGCGAAAGCCCATCAAGTCTCCCGCTTCAACGCACTTTCGTGCCAGCTGCGCAGCAAGAGGTGGCTGATCAGGCTGGTGATGGCGAAGATCACGACGCCCATGATCGAAATCAGGATCAGCGCGGCGTAGAGGCGGCCGAAGTTGAATCGGTAGCTGGCCTCAAGGAGCGTTGAAGCAAGGCCAAGGCCCGTGCCCGCGCGGCCAATGACGAATTCGGCCACGACCGCCCCGATCAGCGCCAGCCCGCCCGCGATCTTGAGGCCGCCCAGGAAGAAGGGCAGGGCAGAGGGCGCCGCGAGATACCGCAAGCGCTGCCAGCGGGTCGCGCCGTAGATCGTGAAGAGGTCGTTGAGGTTATGGTCCGCGCTTTTCAGACCAATCGTCGTGTTCGACAGGA
>CAZWZG010000042.1:0-14303 GCA_964638245.1 uncultured Rhodobacterales bacterium | reverse complement strand
AGGTCGTTGAGGTTATGGTCCGCGCTTTTCAGACCAATCGTCGTGTTCGACAGGATCGGAAAAAACGCCACGATCCAGGCGCAAGCCAAAGCGGCGGCAAAGGCGCTGTCCATGTAGATCTGCAAAAGCGGGGCGATGGCGATGACCGGGGTTACCTGCAGGATCACCGCGTATGGAAAAAACGACATTTCCACCCATTTCGACTGGGTGAAGGCCACGGCAAGGATTACGCCGCCCGCGATAGCAAGGATCAATGCAAAGAATGTCAGGCGGGTTGTGGTCACCATCGCCGGCCAAAGGAGCGCCCAGTCTTCAACCACCGACTGTGCCACCAGAACCGGCCCCGGCAGGATGTAATGCGGCACTTCGTTGATCGTCACATAAAGGTGCCAGGCCAGGATCGATCCGAGCAGGACCACCGTCGGCAGGAACCATTTGGCGATCCGGTTGATCTGGGCCCAGCGGGCGCGCGACAGCTCTTCCTCGTCGATCACGGGGGCGGTTGGGGCGTTTTCGGCAAGGCTCATGCGGCCACTCCTATGGCATCTTGCAGGGCGTCAGAGGCCGAGCGGCAATGGGCGGCATACTCGGCAGAAGTTCGGAATTCTTCGGTGCGCGGATAGGGTGCGGTGACCTCAAGCTCGTGAATGACGCGCCCCGGTCGGGCGGCCATAACCACGATACGGTCAGAGAGGAAGACGCTCTCGAAGACAGAATGGGTCACGAAGATGACTGTGCAGCCATACGCCGCCTTAAGTTCAAGAAGGTCGTTGTTCAGCTTGAACCGCGTGATCTCATCAAGCGCGGCGAAGGGTTCGTCCATCAGGATCAGCTTGGGCCGCGTGACCATGGCGCGCGCGATAGACACCCGCATTTTCATACCGCCCGAAAGCTCTCGCGGGTACGAATTCTGGAACTTCTCAAGCCCGACCAGCTTCAAAGCCTCAAGAATGTCGTCCTTTACCGCCGCATAGGCCGTGCCCTTGAGCTTGAAGGGCAGGAACACGTTCTGCGTGACTGTCGCCCAGGGCATCAGCGTGGGTTCCTGAAAGACGACGCCAAGGTCGTCTTTGCCCTGTCCGCCGATCCAGTCGATCTTGCCGCGCGTGGGTTGCATCAGCCCCGAAATCAGCCGCAGCGCGGTCGATTTCCCACAGCCCGACGGCCCCAAGAGCGACAGGAAATCACCGTCATTGAGCGTCAGGTTCATGTCCTTGAGCGCAACGATCTCGCCGCTCGCGAAGGTCTTTTCGATATGGCTCATGTTGAGGAGCGGGTCGCGCTGCCCCAACGGTTTTGGCGAATAGGCCATGCCACCCCCTGAAAATCGCCCGGCGGGTTTGGCCGCCGGGCGGGTTTTGGTTACTGGGTTTTCAGGTCCATACCGAGACCTTCACCAACAAACTCGGTCGTATACGTCGCCGAGTAGTCCAGTCCGGCTTCAACGACGCCTGCTGCGACCATCTTGTCGTAGAAGTCCTTGTATTTCTCATCGGTAATCACACCGATGCCCATGGTTTCGGCGTCCCCGCTGTCCACGATGCCCCATTCCAGCATCTTATCGATCGCGTAGGCGATTTTGTCCGAAGACATCTCAGGGTTTGCTTCTTGGATCAGGGCGTTGGCGCCTGCGTTGTCGCCATAAAGATATTTGTACCAGCCCTTGATCGAGCCTTCGACGAAGCACTCGACAACTTCAGGACGCTCGTCGATGGTCGCCTGCATCGTCTCGATGGTTGTGGCATAAGACGAGAAGCCGGCGTCAGCGATCAGGAAGACGTTCGGAACAAAGCCACCTTCTTTTTCGACAAGGAAAGGTTCGGACGATAGATAGCCTTGCATCGCCTTTTCGGTATCGGCAAGGAATGGTGCGGGGTTGAACGTGTAGGGCTCGCGCTGTTCTTCGGTGAAGCCGAATTCAGCGATCATCCACTGGTAATAAGTCTGATAGCCGTTGTCGCCAATCAGCAGCGTGAGATCCTTGAGTTCCTCAAAGCTGCTTGCGCTTTGGGGGTGTGCCAGCAGGACCTGCGGGTGCTTTTGGAAGATGGCTGCGATGTTCACGACGGGGATGTTTTCACGCGCGGCATTGAACGCCCCGAGGAGATCGCCGCCCATATGGAAATCGATCCGGCCTGCCAGCATCAACGCGCGGTTGTTGACCTGCGGACCACCCGGAAGAATGGTGACGCTCAGCCCGCATTCTTCGTACGTTCCGTCGGCAACCGATTGATAGAAACCGCCGTGTTCTGCCTGAGCAACCCAGTTCGTTCCGAACGTGACTTCGGTCAGGTGCCCACCGGCCTGCGCCGCGCCAGCGGCAAGGACTGCCGTCGCTGCGGCTGCGAATTTTGTTTTTGTCATGATAACCTCCACTGACAACCGATCCAGATCATGGTGCTCCCCCGACCGGTGAAAAGCGCCGACGCCGGCGCGGAATCGGATTACCCCCATGGCGCACGATCCTTGGTCATTTTGCAAGCGGCTGCCCAATATTTCAGCGAAATTGAGTCTGATGACGAAGGGTCAAGGGCCGGTTAAGGTCGCGTTATGAAAGAACTGAACCCGTCCTCGATCGCGCCTCCCTTTGCCCGCTATGCCCATGGCGTAGAGGTGCCCGAGGGCTATCGTCTGATCCTGACGTCAGGGCAGTTGGGGCTGGCCGCGGACGGTACGATCCCGGATGACACGGCGGCTCAGGCTGAGATCTGCTTTGCCAACATCGCGGCCATTCTGGGCGAGGCGGGCGCGGGCCCTGCTGATGTAGTGCGCATCAATGCGTTTGTGACCGGGCGCGAGCATATGGCCGCCTATATGGCTACGCGTGATACTTGGCTGTCTGAGGTCGAACGGCTTCCAGCGTCGACCCTGATGATCGTGTCCGGCTTCACCCGCCCCGAGTTTACGGTCGAGGTCGAAGCACTGGCCGCTGTCCGGGCCTGAGCAATGCCCGGGCGGTTCTTTCTTGAGACACCGCTTGCGACCGTCGGTCGAGCGTTCGCTCTGGATTTTACCGACATCGATATCACCCCGCGTCGCAACATCGCTCCTGGCGAAGAGATCGTCGCCATGACCGAGGATCGCGAGGCGCGCCTGATGCGCTGGGGCCTGATCCCACAAGGGCGCGTGAATGCGCGTGGTCGCCCCGTGCTTGAAACGCTGATCAATGCGCGCGGCGAGACTGTCTTTCGCAAGTCGGCCTTCGAGGGGTTGAAGCGTGCTATCGTGCCCGCCGATGGCTGGTACGAATGGACTGGTAAGACGCGCAAGAAAACCGCATGGCGTCTGACGCGCGCGGACAAGGCGCCGATAGCGTTTGCTGCCGTCTGGGACGTCTGGGTGGCGCCCGGAGGACGCGAGATCGCTCAAATCGCCACTGTCACCTGCGAGCCAAACCACGAGGTCGCTGAAATCCACCACCGGATGGGCGTGATCCTTGACCCGGCGGACATTCCTACGTGGCTTGACGGCGTCCCGGCCCAAGCCGAAGCGTTAATCCGGTCTACCCCCAACGGGTCGATCGCCATTGAAAAGGCACAGGACGTGGATTGGGACGCGCCATGAGGGGCATTGCAGAGACGTGGCGCAAGGCCTATGCTGCACCGCAGAAATTTGAACTTTTTGAGTTTTGGGGGCCGGTTTGGGACACGTCATCACGATAGCGCAGCAAAAGGGCGGCTCGGGCAAGACGACGATCGCGGCGAACCTTGCCGTAGCCTATGCAAAGGCAGGCAAGCGTGTGGCGCTCTTGGACACAGATCCCCAGGGCTCACTTGGTCGATGGTGCATGACGCGGTTCCAGAGCGGGACTGAGGACATGGATTTCGCCACGGCGAGCGCCTGGGGGGTCACCTATGAATGCGACAAGCTGCGCAAGAGCCATGACATCATCATCATCGATACGCCCCCCAAAATCGACAGCGACCTCAAACCGGCCTTGCGCGAAAGCGATCTGGTGATCGTGCCGGTTGCAGCGAGCCAACTCGACCTTTGGGCCACCGAAAGCATCCTCGACATGGCCCAGCGCGAGGACAAGGGCATCCTGGTCGTGCTGAACCGCGCCAAATCCGGGACGCGCGTCGCCGATGAAGTCGCCAAAGACCTCAAAAAGCTCGACGCCCCTGTCGCCAAGACCGTGTTGGGCAACCGCGTGGCTTTCGCTGAAACGCTGGGCCATGGTAAAGGCGTCCTCGAGGGTGGGCGCGGTGCCAGCCCGGCTGAGGTTACGGCCTTGGCCAAGGAAGTGACCAAGAGGCTTAAATGAGCGAAAACCAACCCAGAGGGCACTTGACCCTGCGCACGCTGGCGATGCCCGCAGACGCAAATCCGGGCGGGGATATTTTTGGGGGTTGGGTGCTAAGCCAGATGGACATGGCGGTCGGGATCGAAGCGGGGACGCGCGCCGAAGGCCGTGTTGCCACCATCGCCATCGACGCCATGAAGTTCCTGCGCCCTGTGAAAGTCGGCGATGTCTTGTGCGTCTATGTCGATCTGGAGCGGATCGGCACGACTTCACTCGCCTATAGCGTCGAGGCTTGGGTCCTGCGCAGCCGCCATGGCGATCGGGAGAAGGTCACCGAGGCGGTCTTTACCTTTGTCGCCATTGACGAGAACGGCAAGAAGCGCCCGGTGCCAACGGAATAGAGCGCGGCTCCATTTTCTGTTTTCAAATATCCCGGGGTCTGGGGGCTGGCCCCCAGTTCATTTGCTCAGAACACCACGTTCATCATCGCCATTGAGACGACAAGGAAGATAATCGTCATGATGCCACCTCCCTTGATGAAATCCACCACACGATAGCCCGCCGGGCCCATGATCAGAGCGTTCACCTGGTGCGTCGGAATCAGGAAAGAGTTCGACGTGGCAATCGCAACCGTCAAGGCAAACACCGCCGGATCTCCCCCGGCTGCCACGGCAATGGATACAGCCAAAGGCACCAAAAGGACCGTCGCTCCGACGTTGGACATCACCAACGTGAACCCGGTCGCCAGCACCGCCACGCCGATCTGCAGCCCGAAGATCGGCACACCATCCAGAAGGCGTAGGATCTCTTGCGCGATCCACGCAGCCGTCCCAGTGTTCTGCACGGCCTGACCCAATGGGATAAGACTCGCTAAGAGGAACACGGTCGACCAACTGACGGACTCGTAGGCTTCCTCGACGCTCAAAACCTTGGTCAGGATCATCCCGGCCGCTCCAGCGAACAAGCACAGCGACAGGCGGACATCCGTGAACAGGATCAAGCTCAGCGCGATTAGGAAGAAGACCAGAGCATGCACGACCTTTTGCGGGCGCAGCTCTTCACGCGGGAAGTCCTGCGTGACTACCACAAAATCGCGGTCCTTGGTCAGTTTGGCCAAGGCATCCCAGCGGGTGAAGACGGCAATCGTATCGCCAGAATGCAACGGCTCCAGACCGATGCGGGTTGGCTGGTGATCCTCGCTTTCCACAAGGCTCAGCGTTTCCTCGTCGCGTTTGATCGCGATCATCGAGATGCCGTAGATCTTGCGCATCTGGAGGTCGGCCGCGCATTTCCCGATGACGCTGGAATCCGGCGGGATAACGATTTCAGCCGTGCCGGACACCGTCGGGGCGTAATCCTCGGCGAACATGTCCAGCTCATGCATGATCCGCGCGCCATGGGCTTCGGCCAGCTTTTCGACCTCCTTGCGCTCGCCCAGAATGGCAAGGCGGCAGGGCGTCGTGATCTCGGTCTCGAACGGCGGTGGCAAAAAGAAGCGCTGGCGGTTGTAGTAGGACCCGATGATATGGACGTGATAGTTTTCCATCACATCGCCCATGAACAACCCTTCAAGGTCGCTGTCCTTGGGGATCACAACCTCGAATATATCGGTCTCGATCCCGTAAAGGCGGCGCATGTAGTCCTTGATCGACTGACCCGATGTGGCGTCATCGCGCGCATAGTTGGGCAGAACGAAGCGACCGAAGATCACGAAATAGAGGATGCCCGAGAGGACCAGTGCTATCCCGATAGGCGTAACGTCAAACAGGTCGAACGGCTCCATTTTCGAACCTGCCGGCAACGCGGCGTTAGAGGTCTCAATCAGGTCGTTCAAAAGGATCAAGGGCGATGAGCCGACCATCGTCATCGTCCCACCCAGGATCGCACAGAACCCCATGGGCATCAGCAGGCGGCTGAGCGGCAGGCCCGTGCGTACCGAGATCCGCGACACCACGGGCAGGAACAGCGCCGCCGCGCCGACGTTCTGCATGAAGGACGAAATAACCCCAACCGTCCCGGAGATGATCGGAATGATCCGCCCCTCGGTCGAACCGCCATAGCGCAAAATGACGGAAGCGACCTTGCTCATCAGTCCGGTCTTGTCGAGCCCGGCGCCAATGATCATCACCGCGATGATCGAGATCACCGCGTTGGAGGCGAAACCGGAGAATAACTGTGTGGGATCGGCAAGGTTGCCAAGGCCGGGAAGCTGGCTCAACAGGCCGAGGGACACCATCACCAGAATGGCCGTGAAGTCGATCCGAAAGACTTCCGTGACGAACAGCGCGACCGTGATCGCAAGCACGCCCAGCACCACCATCATTTCTGTGCTGAGCTGGATCGCCTCCATACCGTGTTCCCAAACAACTTTTTATGTATTGGGGGCCATGAACATTTTTTGCCCCCCTGCTGTCTAGGGGTCTTGTAAAAATATCCTTGAGTCCAGAGGCACTGAAGCCATCAATTCTGCAAGATTGCGTTTTCCCAGGCTTCTACGAAGCGCGCTCGCTTGAAAGCATCCAAAAATATCAGAAGCCCTGGGTCGATCCGAATTCTTTTGACACTGCTTGCGAAGGGTTCCGTGTCCACGGACAAATCACTGATCGATGCTCCTGCCTCGTTGCTCCATGCGATCCTTAGGAGATAGTCAATAAAATCTGATGCCGCTTCAGTGTTTGCCGCTGTCGCAGGGATCAGGGCAGTACGCATCATCACTGTTGTGAAGTCGCTCGGAAAGATCACTTCATAGGCTGCTGTGTCTTCACGAGACAAGGCATAGCTCGACAGGGCATTGTAAGCGACTGCAAGCTTGCCGCTTGCGACATCGTCGATCATTGCCCCTGAACAGCAATAGAGTTTCGCGTCGAGTGCGCCCATAACTTCAGTGAGGCGCCAGAAGACCTCGGAGGTCCGCGAATCCTGGGTCGCGAACAGGTACCCCAAGCCGGACTGGCGCAGATCATACGTCCCGATACGTCCTCGGAATCGTTCGGGATGCTCGCGCAGAACGGCGATCAAATCTTCGCGGGTTTCGGGTAGGTCCAGCCCGTCGAACGCGGCGCGCGACAGAACGATTGCGGCAGGTTCTTCGGTAAAGCCGAACAGGTCCTGCCTCCAGCGGGCCCATTCCGGCAGAATCGAGGCCTGGGCCGTGTTGTGAGGCAACGTTAGGCGGTCATTGGCCAACTTAGTTTGTAGATCCATCGCACTTGAAATCGCGACGTCAAAAATTGCCCCGTCCACGGTTAGGGCACGCATAATTTCCGTCGAACTGGCCACGACATAGTCAATAGCCAAATCCGAGGTTTCGGCCAGAAACCCTTGCAATACCTTTTCGAAGATATCGGCATCCGCAGTCGAGATGATCCGAAGCGTGGCAGAGGCGTTATCGGGCCCCAGTCGAATTCGATCCTCTACCTCGAATGCGCCGACGACGCTGGCTGCAAGGACTAGGGCAAGGGAAAGAACAATGCTGCGCACGCGCCGCCTCCTGTCAAATTGGTAAGCTCAAGCCGGCCGCCGTGGGCGCTCGCAACATCCGCCGCGATCGTCAAACCCAAACCCGACCCTACCGTCCCCTCAACATTGGTGCCGCGCTTAAACCTCTGTACAAGATCCTCGTTGCGTCCCGGAGGAAAGCCCGTACCTTGGTCGTTTACGCGGATCACGGCAAAGCCATCATGCCGATCAAGCGCAAGCGTGACTCTGCTTTCAGTGGGAGAGTACTTGATTGCATTGTCCAGAACATTGCGAAGTGCGCTTTGGATCAGAATCGTGTCGCCTTCAACAACCATAGACTTGTGGGTTTTCAGCGATAGCGTGATGTCACGTAGATCAGCAAGCGGAGCTAGACGGTCAATCAGATCCAAAAGAACCTTCAACAGATCCACTTCCGCACGTTCTAGATCATCGGCCCGTAGAGAAACCATCGCATGATCCAGCATCTGTCCGGCAGCGCGGCTGGACTCGTCGATCGCGCGGATCATCTCGCGCATTGCGGCGCGGTTCTCTTCCTTTTCAACACGCAGCAACGTGGCCTCTGCTCTGGTTCGAACCGTAGCCAGCGGTGTCCGCACCCGGTGGGCAGCATCGGCAACGAATTCTTCGGTTCGTGACAGTGATGTTTTTAGCCGATCCATGAACCGGTTCAGAGCGGAAACCAGCGGGGCCATTTCGGATGGGACGGCCGTGGTGACAGGCCTCAAATCATTGGGACCCCGGCGCCCGATGGATTCTGTGAGGCGGATCATCGGATTGATTGTGGTGCGGGCTGTGATTACTCCAAGGATGACCACCAGGAAAAAAACTGCAACGCCGACGCTTGCTGCAATCTGTGAAATGCCCGAGATCAGCTCGCGCTGACCGTCTCGTGTCTGTGCCACTGCCACACGCAGCGTAATCGGGCGCCGTTCCACCGAGAGGACCCGTTCCAACAAAACCACGCGGACCTCATCACCGCGATAGGCTTCGGTCCGGAAAGCCCCGTTCTCTCCCGCAGAAATGGGCAAGGGAAGATCATCATATCCCGTCAAAAAGGCGTCATCCGCAATCACGGCGTAAAACACCCGATCATTGGAGACATTGCTCAGCATCGAAAAGGCAGAGTAGGGCAGGTCCAAATCCATCCGCCCATCGCGCACGGACGCGGTGTCCAGGATCGCCGTTGCCGATGCGCGTAAGATGTTGTCCTGGCTTTCCTCAGCCAACTGAACGGCAAGGCTCTGGAAGGTGAAGTAAAGGGCAAGCGCCAGAACGACAGCACCCGAAAGAAGCAAAACGAGCAAACGTCGCCCTATGGAGCCCTGAATTGTGACCGCATCGTTCATGAGATGTGAAGCGCGTAGCCTACCCCGCGGACGGTTCGGATTTCGACCCGCGAGCCGTCGAGATGGCGACGCAGACGGGCAACGTAGACTTCGATGGCGTTTTCGCTGACTTCCTCATCGTAGGAAAAAAGGCGATCGATTAGTTTTGCCTTCGGAAAGATCTGTTCATGAGCACTTGCGAAGACTTCAAGAAGGCGCAGTTCGCGGTTTCGCAAGGCAATTGAAGCGCCACGGACCAAAAGCGTACCGCCAAGCGGGTCGAACTCGACATCGCCGAGCGTCAGGACATTTCGAGCTGCCCCTCCACGTCGTCGCAGCACCGCGCGACAGCGCGCCTCGAGTTCAGAGAAGTCAAAGGGTTTGGTGATGTAGTCGTCGGCGCCCAGATCAAGACTGCCGACACGGTCTGAAACCTGACTTCGCGCGGTCGTCACGATGACTGGCGTTGGATCGGCCGCGCCACGATGAGCCTTCAGGAAGTCGCGCCCGTCTCCGTCTGGCAGCATGATATCGAGCAGAATCAGATCATAGTCGGTGGTTGCGCGAAAAGTCTCGGCTGCTTCCAACGTTGGAGCATGATCGACGACATGGCCGTCCATGGACAACCGGTCCACGGCCGCGCTGGCAAGGCTTTCGTTGTCTTCGACAAGAAGAAATCGCACCTTTGGTCCCTTTTTCCTGCCCGTGTCAGGTATGTGTCAGCTTGATCGCTAGACTGAACCACGACAAGCGGTTTTGCCGCAAATGTCATGTGGAGGAGAAAAACATGAAAATCACGATGGGCCGTCGTGCCCTTATGCTTGCGGCCGCTGCCGCGCTTTCGCTTGGTACCGCCGCAAACGCCGGCGGCCATCAGGTTGTCGATAGCATTCATTTCCTGATTCCCGGCGGCGCCGGTGGTGGCTGGGACGGGACAGCTCGTGGTACCGGCGAAGCCCTTACGAAGGCTGGTCTCGTTGGCTCGGCATCCTATGAAAACATGTCGGGCGGTGGCGGCGGAAAAGCCATCGGCTATCTGATCGAGAATGCGGAGTCGAATGAAGGCACGCTGATGGTCAACTCGACCCCGATTATTATTCGCTCGCTCACAGGTGTCTTTCCGCAGAATTTCCGCGACCTGACGCTGGTTGCCGGTACAATCGGTGACTACGCCGCCTTGGTTGTTTCCGCTGACAGTCCGATCAATTCGATGGAAGAGCTTCTTGCGGCCTATGACACCGACCCCAACAATACCGCAATCGGAGGCGGATCTGTACCAGGCGGTATGGATCACCTCGTCGCGGCGATGGTCATGGAAGCCGCGGGCAAAGATGCGCTGGGCGTGAAATACATTCCCTATGACGCCGGTGGCAAAGCCATGGCCGCGCTTCTTTCGGGGGAAATCAAGGCACTTTCGACCGGCTTCTCTGAAGCCGTCGCACTGGCCGAAGCAGGCGAGGTCAAGATCCTTGGCGTGACTTCTGACGAACGTGTGCCAGCGTTTGCCGACGCTCCGACCATGAAAGAACAAGGCATCGACACCACATTTGTCAACTGGCGCGGCTTCTTTGGTGCTCCGGGTCTGTCCCAAGACAAGGTGGAAGCCTACCAAATGGCGATCGAAAAGATGTACGAGACTCCAGAGTGGGAAGAAGTTCGCGCACGCAATGGTTGGGTCAACATCCACAACTCGGGCGATGAATTCCGGGCGTTCCTGGAAAACCAAGAACAGGTTATTGGCGACCTTATGAGAAAGCTCGGCTTCCTCTAATTCCAATGCATAGGTGTGGCGACGATCGGTTGGATCTACGCCACACCCATCGCGACCCGAAAGGGGCGCAACCGACCGCAAGGCCGGAAACACCAACGCAAGGGGAGGGGACACCATGGCGCTCGACCGTTGGATCGCCGTCGTCATTTTATGTGTCGCACTGGTGTACGGGTATGCCGCGTTCTTCACTATGGATCAGTTGCTGCCGCCTTTCATGCAGCGCAATCCAATTTGGCCTTCGACCTTTCCCAAAGTTCTCGCAGTGCTAGCGGTCGTGACGAGCTTGATCATCATTTTTGGCCTGGAGAAGGCCAATGGTGAACCCAAGGAAATGGACATCGATTACCGCCGCCTAGGAGACTACAATGTCGGCCAGGCGCTTGCACTTCTGGTGCTTATGGTTGCCTACGCGCTGACCCTGCGTCCTCTTGGTTTTATACTTTCGACGATAGGCTTTCTGTGCATTGGCGCGATCGTCCTCGGTGAGCGTCGGTTCATTGTCCTCATACCGGTTACCGCGTTGGCGACCGGTATTGTCTGGTACCTTGTCGAGGGCGTCCTTGGCATATTCCTGCGCCCGCTTCCCTGGTTCATGTGAGGAGTACGACCGATGCTTGAAGGACTTCTCATAGGCCTTTCGGCGGCCTTCTCGCCAATCAATCTTGCGATGGTCATTGCGGGCTGTCTGATTGGTACGTTCATCGGGATGCTGCCAGGCCTTGGCCCAATGTCGATCATTGCGATCATGATCCCTGTGGCCATTACGCTTGGCGACCCTTCCGCTGCATTGATCCTGCTGGCGGGTGTCTACTATGGGGCCATTTTTGGCGGCTCCACCTCCTCGATCCTTTTGAACGCGCCGGGGGTCGCGGGGACGGTTGCTACCAGCTTTGATGGCTATCCAATGGCGCGCAAGGGTATGGCGGGCAAAGCGCTGACGATTGCCGCGATCTCGAGCTTTGCCGGCGGCACGATTGGCGCCGTCTTGCTCATGGTTTTTGCGCCGATGCTCTCGACCGTCGCCCTTCTGTTCCATTCGGCAGAGTACTTCGCTTTGATGGTCGTGGGGCTTTCGGCGATCGCCGCCTTTGCGGGCACCGGAAACGTGGCCAAAGCCGTTCTCATGACCCTGCTCGGTTTGATCATGGCAACTGTTGGTGAGGGCGCGCTGTTCAACCTTCCGCGTTTCACGATGGGGCTGATGGATCTGCAATCCGGCTTCAGTTTCATAACGCTGGCAATGGCAATGTTCGCGCTGCCGGAAGCGATTTTTCTCGTGATGAACCCGGCGCGATCCGCGCAGTCAAGCGAGGGAGGCGGAAAGATCACCAACCTTCGCATTACACGGCAGGAAGCGCGCAGTATTGCGCCGGTCATCGGACGTCAGTCGATCCAAGGGTTCTTCATTGGCGTCCTTCCCGGCGCTGGGGCGACCATCGCCTCTTTCCTTGGCTATGCAGTCGAACGAAATATTGCGTCAAAGGAAGAGCAGGCCGAGTTCGGGAAAGGCTCGATCAAGGGTCTGTCTGCGCCGGAGACAGCAAACAATGCGGCTTGTACCGGCTCGTTCGTGCCGCTCTTGACGCTTGGAATTCCGGGTTCAGGTACAACGGCTATCCTTTTGGGTGCGCTCATCGCACTGAATGTAACCCCAGGCCCGCGCCTAATGATCGACAACCCGCAGATCTTCTGGGCGGTCATCATTTCCATGTACATCGGCAATCTGGTTCTTTTGATCCTGAACTTGCCGCTCATTCCATACATCGCGAAGGTTCTCGCCATACCGCGGAACTACCTAATCCCGTTCATTCTGTTCTTTACGCTCATGGGCAGTTACATCGGCCAAAACAATGCGACGGAGCTCCTGATCCTTGTGGGCTTTGGCGTTTGCGCGACGATCCTGCGCTTTGCCGACTACCCGCTGGCACCGCTCCTGATTGGTTTTATTCTTGGCCGAATGCTTGAGGACAATTTCTCGCGTTCCATGCAGCTTTATGACGGATGGTCCTTCATCCTGCAGCGTCCGATGACGCTTGGGCTTCTTGTTATTGCCGTGCTGCTTGTGGTTGTCCCGAGCTACCGCGCCCGACGCGCTCGCACTCGGCAGGAAGGTGTAGCTGATGGGGACTAAGCCGCTTGACGGTGTTAGGGTCCTTGATCTGACGAACGTTCTTGCAGGGCCGTTTGCCTGCCACCAGCTGGTTCACATGGGGGCCGAAGTGATAAAAGTCGAGGTGCCTGGGCGCGGGGACCTTGCCCGGAATCTTGGCGCCGATGCGGACCTCAATGCGCGCGGGATGGGCGTGTCGTTCCTCGCCCAGAACGCGGGCAAAAAATCGGTCACGATCAACTTCAAATCCAACGCCGGGCGCGCGCTGTTCCTGCGCCTTGTCGGGACAGCGGACGTGGTGGTCGAGAACTTCCGCCCCGGGGTGATGGACCGCCTGGGACTGGGGTACGAGATTCTAAAGGCGGCCAATCCAACCTTGATCTATTGCGCGATCTCAGGCTTTGGGCAGGATGGCCCCTGGGTCCACCGTCCGGCCTATGACCAGATCATCCAGGGCGTGTCGGGCGTCATGTCGATCACCGGCGACGATGACAGCGCCCCTTTGAGGGTCGGCTATCCCATCGCCGACACCGTGGGTGGGATGACGGCAGCCTTCGCCATCGCCTCGGCCCTCAACGCCACCCCACGAGGCGCCTTCATCGATGTCTCGATGCTCGAATCCGTTCTGGCGACCATGGGCTGGGTCGTCTCGAACCATCTGATCGCCGGAGCCGCGCCCGCCGCCAATGGCAACGAAAACCCCACCTCGGCCCCCTCGGGCGCGTTCGAATGCGCCGACGGCCTCCTCAACATCGCTGCCAACAAGGACGAGCAATGGGTGCTCCTGACCGACCACCTCGGCGTCGCCTATCTGCGCGACGACCCCACCTACAAAACCCGCGAAGACCGCAAAGCCAATCGCCACGCCCTGCGCGCCGAGCTTGAAAACACCCTCTCCACCCGCCCGGCGCGCGACTGGGATCAAGAGCTGAACCGCATCGGCGTGCCGGCAGGCGCGGTCCTGACCGTGCCCGAGGTCCTCAACACCCCGCAAATCGCCGACCGCGGGTTTCTGGCCGATTTCGAAAACGTCCCCGGCGTGGGCCGCGACATCCGGGTGGCGACCACGGGCGTCAAGCTTGACGGCGGCTCGCTCACCGTTGACACCCCGCCCCCCGAACTGGGACAGGATTCCCATGCGATCTGGACCGCGCTGGGCCTTGCCCCGGACGAGATCGCTAGATTGAAGGACGAAGGCGCGATATGACAAGCGACGTTTCCGACTGGTGGACGACCGAGATCATCGACATGGCCCCGGGCCAGATCCGCATGCGCGGCACGCCCATTGAAGATCTGATCGGCACGACCAGTTTCCCCCAGATGATCTGGCTGATGACCCGGGGCGAGGCCCCGAGCCCCGAAAAGGCGGCCCTG
>CAZWZG010000041.1:0-21060 GCA_964638245.1 uncultured Rhodobacterales bacterium | reverse complement strand
TTTCCATCGAGATCGGCTCCTTGGCGATCTTCAGCACCTTGCGAACCTTGTCTTCCGGCATTTCCATGCGCTCGGCCAGTTCGTCCGGCAGCGGCTCGCGACCCATCTCCTGCAGCATCTGGCGAGAGATGCGGTTCAGCTTGTTGATCGTTTCGATCATGTGAACCGGAATACGGATCGTGCGGGCCTGGTCAGCGATTGAGCGCGTGATCGCCTGACGGATCCACCACGTCGCGTAGGTCGAGAATTTATAGCCCCGGCGGTATTCGAACTTGTCGACCGCCTTCATCAGGCCGATGTTACCTTCCTGAATAAGATCAAGGAATTGCAGGCCGCGGTTCGTGTATTTCTTGGCGATCGAGATCACCAGGCGCAGGTTCGCCTCGACCATTTCCTTCTTGGCCTGACGCGCCTCTTTTTCGCCCTTCTGGACCTGCTGCACGATGCGGCGGAATTCGGAGATATCGACGCCGACATACTGGCCCACCTGTGCCATCTCGGCACGATGCTCTTCGATCTTGGGTGTGAACCGCTCGCAGAACGCCTGCCAGCCGCGTCCGGACTTTTCGCCCATCCGCTCAAGCCAGTTCGGATCCAGCTCGGCCCCGCGATATTCATCGACGAACTCGCGCCGGTTGATCCGCTTCACCAGGGACGAGTCAATCGACATGATCCGTCGGTTGATCCCGTAAAGCTGGTCGATCAGCGCTTCGATACGATTGTTGTGCAGGTGCAGGCCATTGACCAATTCCACGATCTCGGACCGCAACGACTGATATTTGCCTTCCGCCTTGGCCGAGAAACTGTCGTCCTCGTTCAGCGTGGCCGACATCCGCATGTCCTGCATGTCAGACAGTTTGGAATAATCCGACGCGATCTGGTCGAGGGTCTCGAGAACCTGGGGTTTCAGCGCCATTTCCATCGCCGCAAGCGACAGGTTGGCCTGATCGTCTTCGTCATCGTCGTCGTCAGACTGGATCGGATTGCCATCGGCATCCAGTTCCTGCGTCTCTTCCTTCTTGGCCCCTTCTGCGGGCGCACCGGCGGCACCGACAACCGGCTCGTTGGTTTCTTCCCCGTCCTCGCCCAGCTGATTGCCGAACGTGGTCTCAAGGTCGATCACATCACGCAGAAGAATGTCTTCGTTCAAAAGTTCGTCGCGCCAGATCGTGATGGCCTGGAACGTGAGAGGGCTCTCGCAGAGCCCTGCAATCATCGTATTCCGACCGGCTTCGATCCGCTTGGCGATCGCAATTTCGCCTTCGCGCGACAAGAGTTCCACCGAGCCCATCTCACGCAGATACATCCGCACCGGATCGTCTGTACGGTCGAGCTTTTCCTGATCCGAAGAAGAAACCGCAACTTCGCGGGACGTGGACGCCTGCACGACCTCGGTCGAGCCTTTGCCTTCCTCTTCTTCAACCTCATCGTCCTCGATGATGTTGATGCCCATTTCGGAAAGCATCGACATCACGTCTTCGATTTGTTCCGAGGACACCTGCTCGGGCGGCAGCACCGTGTTCAGCTGATCGTAGGTGATGTAGCCGCGCTCGCGCGCATCGGCGATCATCTTTTTGACGGCCGCCTGGCTCATGTCGAGCATCACGTCGCCGTCCTGATCGTCCTGCTTCCGGTCGTCTGTATCTTTCGCAGCCATGGCTACTCCTAACCCCAGTTCCCCAGCGGATCCGCGTTGATTCGCATGATTCGGCGCTGATCGAATCATCTAGCGCGTCTGCGGGAATCGCAAGGCACGCTGGTAAACATTCCATTTCACGGGCGACCTAACGGCCACGCCCCTTGGTCTTTTCAAAGTCGATTGCGTCGAAAATCGCACGCGACGCGGCGCGCTCATCCCGGTTCAGCCGGACCCCATTGTCCGCGATGTCGAACTCCGCTTCATCCGTCTCCTCGCCCCGTCTGGGCCCGTGGAGCGCTTCGGCCGCCTGCTTCACCCGCCAGGTCAGGCCTTCGTCTTCTGCCGCTGGCGCATCGGCCATCGCATCGGCGATTTCGCGTTCTGCGCCACGACGGGCCGCAAGGATCGCGAATTCTTCCGCCAGGCACAGACGCACGAGGTCTTCTTCGGCCGTCTTTTGTACGCTTGGCGCTATCCGGACATGGCGCTGAGACATCAGTAATTCAAGGCGTTCGGCGCCAATTTTTTCGTTAACAGAACCTATATCGTCCGGCGCGATGGTTAAGAGAATATTGAGGATCGCGCCGGTCTCGGGCGTCATCGGCTCCATTCTCTCAAGCGCGTCCTCAAAGACCTCGATGAACTTGGGGTGATGCACGAGGGTCGCGAGGATGACTCGCTCGCGAAGCGCATCACCAAACCCCGCCGCGCCCGCCACCAGAGGCGAATTCTTCGTGCCTTGTGTCGCGCCCACCGGAACGCGCGGCATGCCACGCCTTGGCCCGGTCGCACGCTGGGGCCGAAACAGCGCCTGCCGAAGCTGGTTGATCTCGTCGCCATAGTGGCGGCGCACACTTGGGTCGGGGATGACTGCAAGCGCTTTTCGAAGCCGCGAATCAAGCGCCGCCTTGCGTTCGGGCGAATCAAAAACCTGGCCTTCGGTTTCGCGTTGCCAAAGGAGCGACACCAGCGGCAGCGCTTCGTCGAGTCGCGCCTGCATCGCCCCCGCGCCACCGGCCTTGATCAGATCATCGGGGTCCTGCCCCTCTGGCATGATTGCAAACCGAAGCGTGCGTCCGGCTTCAAGCTTGGGAAGGACAATATCGATCAGACGCATCGCAGCGCGCAGGCCCGCCTTGTCCCCGTCCAGGGCAATGATCGGCTCGGGCGCGATCCGCCATAACAGGTCAATCTGGTTTTCCGTGATCGCGGTGCCAAGCGGAGCCACCGCACCCGTAAAGCCCGCCTCGGCCAGCGCAATCACGTCCATATACCCTTCAGCCACGATCAACGGCTGACTTTTGCCTACCGCCTCTCGCGCGGGCGCATGATTATAGAGGCTGCGTCCCTTGTCGAAGAGATCGGTCTCGGGCGAGTTCAGGTACTTGGCCCGCGCTTCGGGATCCAGCGAGCGTCCGCCAAACGCGATCAGTTTGCCCCGCCCATCGCGGATCGGGAACAGAATACGCCCCCGAAACCGGTCGTAAGGCGCGCCACCATCGTCTGGTTTGGCACAAAGACCGGCATCGATCAGCGCATCCGCGTCCGTGCCCCCGCTGGTCAGCGCATCAAATAACCCTCGGCGCTGGTCGGGCGCATAGGCGATTTCCCAGCGCTCCTGCGCCGCCTCATCAAGCCCGCGGCGCGCAAGATAGTCGCGCGCAGGCCCCGCCGCAGCGGTGCGCAACTGCATCTTGTAATGGCGCAGCGCGGCTTCCATTGCTTCCGTCAGCACGGTGCGGCGGTCAGCTTTTTCCTGGGCCTTGGGATCGCGCGCCGGCATGGTCATTCCCGCCTCGCGTGCAAGAATTTCAATCGCTTCCATGAAACCGACATTCTCGGTCTCGCGCACGAACGAGATCACATCGCCTTTGGCGTGGCAGCCAAAGCAGTAGTAAAACCCCTTGCGATCATCGACGTGAAAGCTGGCGGTCTTTTCCTGGTGAAACGGGCACGGCGCCCACATGTCGCCCTTGCCCTGATTGGACTTGCGAGCGTCCCACAGAACCTTGCGCCCGGCGACTTGCGCCATGGACGAACGGGACCGCAATTCATCGAGAAATCCGGGAGGCAGACTCATTGGTTGAGTATCCGCGCGTACGTGCGGAGTGTCCAGACGGAGGTGCGCCTTTGGTGGGGCGTCGAGCCCCGCCCAAGGCGGCGGATCGCGGGGGCTCGATGCCCCCGCGATCCGCTCCCCGCTTCAGTCGTCGATCACAGCCCCTTGGCGGCGTAGCTCGACGCGACCCGCCCAATCGACACCAGATAGGCCGCAACCCGCAGATCGCTCACATCGTCGCGCTCGTGCCAGACCTCGCTCATCGCCTGGTAGGCCGCGCGCATCGTGTCATCGAGGCCGGAGCGGACCAGTTCCAACTCCCCCGCGCCCCGAAGGTATTTTTCCTTGAAGTTTGGCGACAGCGTCCAGCCCAACTCCTTATCCTTGGACAAACGCTCCAGCTCGTTGATCAGCAGTTCGTGGCGGGATTCTTCCTGGCGGCGCTGCATCCGGCCAAAGCGGATATGGCTCAGGTTCTTGACCCATTCGAAGTAGGACACCGTCACGCCGCCCGCGTTGGCGTACATATCCGGAATAATCACACATCCCTTCTTGCGCAGAACCTCATCGGCGCCGGCCGTGACCGGTCCGTTCGCGGCTTCGATGATGAGCGGCGCCTGAATGCTCTCTGCATTGGACAGGTTGATGACCCCCTCCAGCGCTGCCGGGATCAGGATGTCGCACTCTTTCTCCAGAACCTTCGCGCCGTCTTCGACATAAGTGGCATCGGCATAACCTTTCACGCCACCATGCCGCGCAATCCAGTCGCGCACCTGCTCGACGTTCAGCCCGTCATCGGACACCAGCGCGCCATCGCGTTCGATGATCCCCGTGATGATCGAGCCGTCTTCTTCGCTCAGGAACTTGGCTGCGTGATACCCAACGTTGCCAAGCCCCTGCACGACAACCCGTTTGCCATCAAGCTTGCCCGACAGTCCGGCCTTCGCGATGTCTTCGGGATGGCGGAAGAACTCTTGCAGCGCGTATTGCACGCCCCGCCCCGTCGCCTCGACACGGCCCTGAATGCCGCCCGCATGGGGCGGTTTGCCCGTCACACAGGCGTTGGCGTTGATGTCTGACGTGTTCATGCGCCGGTACTGGTCAGCGATCCACGCCATCTCACGCTCGCCCGTGCCCATGTCTGGCGCAGGCACGTTCTGGGACGGATCGATGAGGTCGCGCTTGGCCAACTCATAGGCAAAGCGCCGCGTCACCTGTTCCAGCTCGTGCTCTTCCCACTCGCGCGGATCAATGCAAAGCCCGCCTTTGGATCCGCCAAACGGTGTCTCAACCAATGCGCACTTATACGTCATCAGTGCCGCCAGCGCCTCAACCTCGTCCTGATTGACGCTCATGGCGTAGCGAATACCGCCCTTCACAGGCTCCATATGCTCGGAATGGACCGAGCGATATCCGGTGAACGTATGGATAGCGCCACGAAGGCGGACCCCGAAGCGCACGGTGTAAGTCGCGTTGCAAACCCGGATCTTGTTTTCCAACCCCGGCGGAAGGTCCATCAGACTGACCGCGCGGTTGAACATCAAATCCACGCTTTCCCGGAAACTGGGCTCATTCGCCCGTGCAGCCATATTCATGGGATCCCTCCATTTTTCGAATCGCGTTCTGCGTTCTTGTTTTTCTGTACGCTACGTCAGTTGAAAAATTAGCCAACCTCTAAAGCGCATCACGATCCACAACTTTAACGCGATCTACGTTTCCGCGGGTCGCACAATCCGCGGCGGATCTGAGGATCGACCATCCTTAACGCAAGATTCACCCTGTTTTCTGGAGTTTTGCCCCAATTTCGCCATGAGAGAGAGGTTAATTGCCCTCGCGCATGTGGGTGCGCGCCGCGTCTGCCAACGCGAATTAGAGAGGGATGTCGACCATGAAGACACGTTCAGTACTCCGTTCCACGACCCGTGATTTTGCCGGGGCCGTTGAAGGATTCCGTCAGGAGTCCTCCGGCTCGATGACTATGTTTTCCCTGTTCATGTTTGTTTGCATGATCCTGATCGGCGGCATCGCCGTGGACGTGATGCGTTTTGAAAACGTGCGCGCCAAGATGCAGAACACCATGGACCGTGCCGTGCTTGCCGCAGCCGACCTTGACCAGACAGAGAACCCCAAGGTCGTGGTGCAGGATTACCTTGCAAAGGTGGGCATCTCGATCGACCAGGACGACGTTATCGTCACCCAGTCGGGTTCTTATCCCGTGATCACGGGTCGTTCGGTGACCGCGAATGCGACGATCCCGATGGGCACAATGTTCATGCATTTGCTTGGTGTGGACGAACTTCCGGCCCCCGCAGGATCGACCGCGGCGGAAGCAATCAACGACATCGAAATCTCTCTTGTCCTCGACGTCTCCGGTTCGATGGGCTCGCCCGCGTCTAAACTGCAAAACATGCAGGACGCAGCCAAAGACTTCGCCACCGAGATTTTCGACGGCGCTGAACCCGGCCGGATTTCGCTTTCGGTCGTCCCCTATTCGACCCAGGTTTCGGTCGGTGAGACGCTGCTGAACCAGTGGCCCGCAACCGCGGAGCAGACTTACTCATCCTGCGTGGATTTCGAGACGACAGACTTCAATTCGACGTCTATCTCGGCGTCTGGCACGGATCCCCTGCAGCGCACCGGTCACTTTGACCCGTGGGCCAGTTGGAACTGGGCGCCCGACCCGGTCTACCGCGTGTGCCGCACGGACGCTGCGTTCTCGATCCAACCCTGGAGCCAGAGCGTTCCGGACATCCACAACCAGATCGACGGGTTTTTTGCGTCGGGCAACACATCGATCGATGTGGCCGTAAAATGGGGCACCGCCCTTCTTGATCCCGGCAGCCAGAGCGCACTGAATGGCATGATCGCTGCTGGCGATGTCGATGCTGAATTCGCCGGACGCCCATTTGCCTATGACCGCGACGATACGCTGAAGTTCCTCGTTGTCATGACCGACGGCATCAACACGACACAGTATATGCTTGATAACGCTGTGAAAGCCGGACCCTCGCCCTACTGGCGCGACCCCGATGATGGTGACGTCTCGTACGGCACGAACTGGAATGCCACGCTCGGGGAGTTCGAAGACTACTGGTACCAGGACGGACGTTTCTGGGATACCGAACCTGACGGCGGCTCCAACGACAACGACTACCGTATGGATTGGCCCGAGGTCTTTGCCCGCTATTCCCAGCGTTGGTTGTCCTACCAACTGCACTACACGCAGAACTGGGACGCAAACGACTACTACGACACCTATTACAGCATGATCGATTGGGTGAATGCCTCCACCAAGGATGCCCGCCTGAACTCGATCTGCACCAAAGCCAAGAACGAAGACGTCATCATCTTCGCCGTGGGCTTTGAGGTGACGGATTATTCGGCCAGCGTCATGGAAAACTGCGCCTCGACCCCGAACCACTTCTACCGCGTGGAAGGCCTCGACATCAAATACGCCTTCGCCTCCATCGCAAACCAGATCAACCAGTTGAAGCTGACCCAGTAAAGGACGGCCCCCAGAAAGGAAGGGCAGACACATGCGAAACGTTTTCTTCACCAGACTTAAGAGCCGGATCGGCTCTTTCCGGCGCCGCGAAAGCGGTGCCGCCACCGTGGAATTCGCGCTGATCTTTCCGGCCTATATCTTCGTCTTTCTGTCGGCCTTTGAGGTCGGATTGGCCAATATCCGGATGGTGATGATTGAACGCGCTTCGGACCTTGCGGTGCGTGCGCTTCGCCTGAACACCGGCAATCCGCCCAGCTACAACGACATCAAGACGGCCGTTTGTAATGCAGCCGGGATCATACCCGAGTGTATGGACGTCATCCAGATCGAGCTTCAGCCGGTGTCGACCACCACCTGGAACCTTCTGGACAACAACGCCGATTGTATCGACCGAGCGTCGACGATTGACCCGGTAGTTGCGTTTTCCAACGGCCAGCAGAACGAACTGATGATCGTGCGCGTCTGTGCGGTCGTTGACCCGATTTTCCCCGCAATGGGCATGGGACTGATCATGCCCAAAGACGAAACCGGCGGTTACCGACTTGTTGCGTCGACCGCTTTCGTGAACGAGCCGGACTAAGGAGGGAAACATGATGATCCTGCACAAGATCCGCCAATTCGCCAAGAAAGAAGACGGCAGCTATTCCGCCGAGGCGATGCTGCTTTTCCCATTGATGGCATGGGCCTACATCGGGATGTTCATCTTCTTTGACGCCTATCGTCAGCAGAACGTGAACCTCAAGGCGTCCTACACCGTGGGCGACATGCTGAGCCGGGAAACCGACCTGATCAATGACGCTTATCTGGATGGGATGAATAAGGTCCTCGACTACCTGACCTACTCGCGCCACGACACTTACCTGCGTGTCACGGTCGTCTATTATGACGCGGATACAGACAAGCATATGCTGGTCTGGTCCGAAGGCACGCGCGGCAAGCCCAGCCTGAACCAGGAAGAGGTGACCGCGCAGCTGACGCCCCATATCCCGATCATGGCGGACACGGATACCGCCATCGTGGTCGAAACTTGGGCCGCTTACGAACCCATTGCGAACGTCGGCATCCCGCCGCGGTCCTTTGACAATATCGTGGTGACCAGCCCGCGTTTTGCCCCCCAGCTCAACTTCGAGGGCTACGGCGACGGCACCGGCACGACCCATGATGACGGAACCGATTCCGGATCTGGCCTGTAAAAACCGTCACATCTGAACATTTCGACGCCGCGCCTTGAACAGGGCGCGGCGTTTTCTTTTGTGCCAATGCTCGCCCATTCGTATTGCGCGGGCACGCAGGCCGAGCGCATGATTCGCATTCCCTGCCGAACCCGACCATTTGCACGCCACTGTTTCCCGTCCTGACAACAGTTGCCGCCAAAGATCGAAACCGTCGCCGGAAAACAGCGATTTAACCGTGTTTTCTTCGCTTTAGGCCTCAATTCGACTACATTTTTCAGCGAATTTAGAACCAATCCGGAAAGTGTCCGGTGGTGTTTAGTAACGGGCCCGATTTGGCCCCTCGTAACGAGTGATTGGAGTGCCCATGGCTTTCTTTCCCCAAGCCGTCATCCGTCCCCTTCGCAGCTTCAAGCGCGATGAGGAGGGATCCCTCGTCATCTTCTCTTTGTTCATGTTCATCTGCATGATCATGATCGCGGGCATCGCGGTGGACGTGATGCGCTATGAAAACGTTCGCGTGAAAACGCAGAACACAATCGACCGCGCCGTTCTGGCCGCTGCCGACCTCGACCAGACGGTCGACCCCAAGGTCGTTGTCGATGACTATTTCGCCAAAGCTGGCATGGACATCCTCGACTATGAAGTCGACGTGACCGAGACCAAGGTCGGTGACACCCTGACCAGCCGGAAGGTGACGGCGAACTCGACCGTCGATATGGGCACCATGTTCATGCACATGATGGGTGTCGAAAGCCTGTCCGCGAATTCGATCTCGTCTGCCGAGGAATCGATCAACAATATCGAAATCTCGCTGATCCTCGACGTGTCCGGCTCGATGGGACGCAACAACAAGCTCACCAATATGCAGGATGCGGCCAAGGATTTCATCGACGAGATCTTTGAAAACACCGAACCCGATCGTGTCTCGATTTCGCTCATACCCTACTCGACCCAGGTGAACGCCGGTGCCGAGCTTCTTCAGCAATTCAATGCTACGGACGAGCATACCTATTCCCATTGTGCCGAGTTCGTTGACGACGACTTCAATTCGACAGCGATGTCCACAACGGACGAGCTTCAGCGCGCCGGTCACTTCGACCCATGGGGCTGGTATAACCGGGGCCGTGAACCGTCCTACCGCGTGTGCCGTACCGACGACGCCTTTGAAATCACACCTTGGTCCAACGACGTCATCGCCCTGAAAAACCAGATCGAAGACTTCTATGCTTCGGGCAACACGTCCATCGATGTCGCCGTGAAGTGGGGCTCGGCCCTTCTGGACCCCTCGCTACAGCCGGTTCTGACGGCAATGGCGGGTGATGAAGTGCCAAACGCCTTCATCGGACGCCCGTCAGCGCATAACGACGAAGACACGCTGAAGTTCATGGTCGTCATGACCGACGGGATCAATACGACCCAGTACTACCTCAAGAACGGCTACCGTGATGGTCCTTCGCCCGTCTTCATCGACATCGACGACGGTGACGTCTCGATGGGCGTGGACACGGACGACGACGGCACATTCGACACCTACTGGTGGGCCACGGATGACGACGACCGTCGCACATTCCAGGACGCTCCCGATGGTGGTTCGGACGACGACGCGATCCGTATGTCATGGCCTGAGGTGTGGAATGCGATGTCGCTCAGCTGGCACGCTTACTACAACCACTATGCCCAGACCTGGGACGCCGATGACTACTACGACAACTTCTACGCACCGCGTGGTGGGGTGAGCGCCTCCAAGAAGGACCAGCGCCTGTCCACGGTCTGCTCGGCAGCCCGCACCAACGGCATGGTCATCTTTGCCATCGGCTTTGAGGTGACAGACTACTCAGCCGGCGTGATGCGCAACTGCGCGTCCTCGGACAACCACTTCTACCGCGTGGAAGGTCTGGAGATCGGGTACGCGTTCAAATCGATCGCAAACCAGATCAACCAGCTGAAGCTGACCCAGTAAGAGACGCCAGAGGGGAAACTGGCCTGAGGCCTGGCTAGACGTGGCAGCGTCCGCCGGGCCTCACCTTATTTCTTGGGGATACCCAGAACCTCCTCGGAAATGACATCCGCCATCAGGCGCGTTTGCCAGGCCGGGAGGAACCCACCGACCCCGAACCGCTTGCCAATGCACCACCAGAAGCCGGGCACCCATTGCCTTGGCTGCCGAGACTTCAGCGCAAGCACAAAGCCACCCGATGGCTTGAACGCAAAGGCACCCCGATCCACCGCCTCGATCTGATCCCATGGCACGAGGAGCGGACCGCCCTCTTCGCTCAAACCGTCACGCGTCAGGATCAGCGTGCGATCCGTGCGGGTCCAGGACAGAAACGACGCCCAAAGTGACAGCGCGCCCAGCGCAAGCACGGTTGCGCCCCCGACCAGACCCGCATCGCCCGAGACGCCAAACTGCAACAAAACAAGGCCGACCATCGCCACCGCAGCCGATGCGATCGCGCGCCGCGCCGCCGACGCCTTGACCGAAAGAAGAAGATCATCGCCCATGGCCCTGCTCTAGCCAGTGCGCGCGCACCGTAAAAGGGTATAATTTCCGCACAGAATATGCGTCAGGCGACACATATCCTCAAATTGCGCACGTCAGCAAACGCCCTATGTTTGAGGAAACCCATCTAGGAGTGCGCCCCATGTCCATCCGACCCATCGCCGACGAACGCAACGCTCAGCCCTTCATCGAAGGCGCAGGCGTCCATTTGCACCGCGCCTTCGGGTTTGGCGACCCAAGCGAACTTGACCCGTTCCTGCTGTTTGACGATTTCCGCAATGACCGGGTCGAGGATTTCATCAAGGGCTTTCCCTGGCACCCCCACCGCGGGATCGAGACGATCACTTATGTGCTGAATGGCACCGTCGAGCACGGCGACAGCCTTGGCAATCAAGGCACGCTCGGCGCGGGCTCGGTGCAATGGATGACCGCGGGCTCGGGCATCCTTCATCAGGAAATGCCCAAGGGGAATGCCAAAGGTCAGATGCACGGGTTCCAGCTTTGGGCGAATTTGCCGGGCGATCTGAAAATGACCGATCCGCGCTATCAGGACTTTGCCGCCGGTGACATTCCCGAGGTGATCGATGACGACGGCACGCGCGTGAAGATCATCGTGGGCGAATTCTGGGGCAAGTCAGGCCCCGTGGACGGCATCCCGACGGACCCGCAATACCTCGACATCACCGTACCTGCGGGCGTGAAGAAGACGTTTAAGGTCGACACCTATCGCAAGGCTTTTGCCTATGTCTTTGAAGGGCAAGCCGCGTTCGCCGATGCGTCGGCCCCCTCCGGCGTGCTTCTTGAAAAAGAGGTGATGGGTGAAGAGGTCAATATTCGTGACCTTTCCGGGGATCGCACCCTGATCCGGTTTGGTACCGGGGATGAGGTTACGGTTCAGGCTGGCCCCGAGGGCGTAAGGTTCCTGCTGATCTCAGGTGCGCCGATCGAAGAACCCGTGGCTTGGCATGGACCCATCGTTATGAACACGCGCGAGGAACTGATGACAGCCGTACGCGAATTGCAGAACGGGACGTTCATCAAGCCAGCGCATTAGGACAAGGATGCCGGGGGGCCAGCCCCCCGGACCCCCCGGGATATTTTCGTCCAGATGAAGGGCCTAGCCCGCGCTGCGCAAGGGTGCCCGCTCTTCCGCAAGGCTTGCATTGGTCTTCAGAAGCTTGGCCTGCGTGTCATCCAGCAGGCTTTTCTGAAGATGGGCGCGCAAATCCGGATAGGCATCCGCCAAAGCGCGCAAGTTCTGTGACGGGATCTCGAAGAACGTCGAGGGGCGCGACAGGACCACTGACGCATTCGCCGGACCGCCTTCGAGCACGGTCAATTCGCCGATGAAAGACCCGGCACCGATCCGCGCAACGGGCGCGCCGTCCACAATGATGTCCGCTTCACCCCGGCTGAGGTAGTAGAGCTTGCCGATCTCTTCGCCTTGCTGAGCCATCTTCTGACCCCGCCAGCCTTCGACCCAGCGCCCTTCATCCAGCAACTGGCGCGCCTCGCGCAAGGACAGCGACTTGAGCTTGGTCTGCATGAATTCACGCTCGAAATCGGTGAACTCAAGAAGCTGATTGATCTGCCAAAGCCGCACGAGACCCGCTGCGCTCAACACGATCCAAAGTACTGGCACCACGGCCCAACCCGGATCAAGATGCGCAAAGACCCCTAGCAACACCAAGCCCGCGGCAAGGATATTGAGCGCGGCAAACCGATAGCGGTCCGCACGCATCCACCCCATCTGCAAAGCACCATAAGTGCCCAGATAGATGACAAGCCCTGTCAGGCCCGAAAGGGTGAAAACATCCATGAAACCGCCGTGTTCTTTTGTTGCGCACGAGCGTTTCAAAGGCACAGCGTAGCGTCAAGGCGTGCTCAGCTTTTGGCGATCCGCCGGGCGAAATTGGCAGAAATCCGCTGTGCGCGCGCAGCCCCGAGACGCGAGAATTCGCCGCCCGGACGCGAAAACGCCTCAAGAACCGACAGTACCGCAATTGCTCCAGCTTGCGCGTCGGGCAGTTGAAACACCGTTTTGCGTCCATCGCTGAGAATGCCCGTCAGGTGCTCGAGAATCTCGGTCTCGATCCGCTCGATCCGTGCGCGCGCTGCAACCGGCAGCCAGACCCGGTCGCGTGTGACAATCGCGGCACCCTCGGCATCGTCGCAAAGTGCCGCAAATTGCGCGTCCACGAAGGCCTCGAAGTCCTTCAATGGTTCGCCTTGAGGGGGCGGACAGGCCGCACGACGCGTCATCATATGGGCGTCCATGATCGACACCAGAAGACTGTCCTTGTCCGGGACATAGCGATATAGCCCGCCAACGCGGATCCCCACCGCCTCAGCCACATCGCGCATCCCAACGGCCCCAAAGCCCCGCTCGGCAAAAAGCGTTTTGGCCGCCGCGAAAACGCGCGCCTCCGTCTCTTTTCCGTCGCTGCCCCGTGTCCTCGCCATGGGCCGACCATGAATTGAACCGATGCTCAAATCAAGAGCGGGATTGAGCGTGTGGGCTCTCTGGCCTAGGGTCGCGCTCATGTTGCGCGTGCTTCTCTTCGTTGTCTTGCTGGTGCCTCTTGGCTGCGCCCAATTGCCCGATCTTGAAGGCGGCACCGCGGCCCAGAGCGCGCCTTATCCCGACCTATTGCCGTTCAATGCGTTCTTCGGGGCACCAACGGGCCCTGCCTCGGATGCTGTCGACCTTCTGGCGGGCACGGATGCACGGGCGGCGGCGTTGCGCGCGCGTGCTGCGATCCTGCGCAGCAGCGATGACATGACAACGCTCCGCGCGCTACTGGCCCGCTAGGCACGCAAGCGCCCGCGTTGCCCCTGCGCAGCCATTGGGCTAAAGGGGCAAAAAAGACGAAGGACATCCGAACAATGACGCAATCGCCGCTCCGCCTTGGGATCGCAGGTCTTGGAACCGTGGGTGCGGGCGTTGTCCGCATCGTGCAGCGTCACGGTGAAGAGATCGCGATGCGCGCAGGCCGTCCCATCGAAATCGTGGCCGTTTCAGCGCGCACACGCGACAAGGATCGCGGCGTACGCCTGAACGCATATAGCTGGGAGGACGATCCCGTCGCATTGGCCAAGCGCGACGACATCGATGTCTTTGTCGAACTTGTCGGCGGGGCGGACGGTCCGGCCAAGGCCGCAGCAGAGGCCGCCTTTGGCGCAAGCAAGGACCTTGTGACCGCGAACAAGGCTATGCTGGCGCTCCATGGTCAGGCTCTGGCCGAGCTTGCCGAGAACCAAGACGCAACGCTCAAATTCGAAGCGGCCGTCGCCGGGGGCATCCCGGCTATCAAGGCATTGCGCGAAGGCCTTGCGGGCAACGAAATGACCCGCGTCATGGGCGTCATGAACGGCACCTGCAACTACATGCTGACCCGCATGGAGGGCGCAAGGCTCGCCTATGACGAGGTGTTCGAGGAATGCCAGAAACTGGGCTATCTCGAAGCCGACCCAAAGCTGGACGTGGGCGGGATCGACGCCGCGCACAAGCTGACGCTTCTGGCGGCCATCGCGTTCGGCACCCGGCCCGATTTCGACGCCATGCAGATCGAGGGGATCGAAGCGATTTCAATCGAGGATATCGAACAGGCCGCCGAAATGGGCTATCGCATCAAGCTTCTGGGCGTGGCCGAGGCGACAGGGCGCGGCCTTGAAACCCGCATGATGCCCTGCCTTGTCCCCCACAATTCGGGCCTCGGCAGCCTTGAGGGCGCAACCAATATGGTCGTCTACGAAGGCGACGCTGTGGGCAAGATCGCCCTGTCAGGACCCGGCGCAGGCGAAGGCCCAACCGCGAGCGCGGTAATGTCAGACATCATCGACATCGCGCGCGGCTATCGCGGCTCGACCTTCGGCAAACCGGCCTCGATGCTGACGAAGGCAACCTGGGCACAAGCCTCAACCCCTGCCCCTTTCTATCTCCGACTATTGCTCCCTGATCGTCCCGGGACACTGGCCAAGGTGGCCGCTGCGCTGGGTGAGGCGGGCGTCTCAATCAACCGGATGCGTCAGCGTGATCACGACGCCGGCGATGCTCCGGTGCTCGTCGTGACGCACCCGACAATGCGAAGTTCTCTTGATGCAGCACTTGAAGAAATGAGTGCCAATGGCGTTCTCGTGGAGGCCCCAGTCGCGATCCGTATTGAAACGGTCTGACCTTGGCTCTCGGGCCCAGGTGAAGCCAGATCCGGCGGAATTTTGAAGTGGCTCAAACTGAAAACAGCGTTTGGGTGCTTTGCACTTGCCGCACCGCTTCTTTGGACCGCGTTAGATCACATGCGGCACTTCGCCGAACATGCCCTTGAAGTTGCGCCGATGGCACATTGCGAGGGACTACGACTAGAAATCGCTCCAGGCGTCGGAATAATTCTCGAGGACCAGGTTTCCTTCCGTAGTGGGATGTGGCCGAGCGAAGCTAGGAGCCGCACTACTCGATCTCTTGGTCTGCACAAGCTCAACGGACGTTGAAGGGTGACTTTCGGTCTGAAACCTCGATGTCGACGCTTTAAGCCCGTTTGCTTCACTTGCAAGAAGCGCGCTTGCTGCTGTCACCTCCTCAAATGAAGCTGCCTGCTTTTGCGTGTTGTCATCAATTTGGGCAACGGCGTTTGTTATCTCTCCGATACCGGCAACCTGTTCTGATATCGCATGTGAAACATGCTGGATACGTTCGGAAACGCCGATCACGCTCTGTGATATTTTCTCGAATGCCTTTTGGGCATCCTCGACTTTTGAGACGCCTTCGGCCACCGCGGTATCACTTCTTTTTATGACACCATCAATTTCGTTTGCTGCCTCTCCTGCCCGCTGAGCAAGTTGACGGACTTCGGAAGCAACAACGGAGAACCCACGACCTGCGTCCCCCGCACGCGCGGCTTCAACACCTGCGTTCAGCGCGAGCAAGTTGATTTGAAATGATATGTCATTGATTGCCGTCACGACCTTCGCGATTTCACTAGAGGCCTCGGCAATTCGCGACATGGCTTGAGCAGCATCTTCTGCTACTGCGCCGCTTTCGACTGCAGTCTCTTTGGCAACTTGAGCGTTTTTATTGGCATCAGACACATTCTCGTTCACTTGGGTGATGTTTGCTGACAGTTCTTCCAATGCTGCAGAAGTCTCTTCAAGGGAAGCGGCATTCTGCTCCGCTTGCTTTGAAAGATCATTCGATGTGTCTCGTAGTTCTATTGACGATGAAGACAGATTGTCCGTGCTTGCGTTTATGTCGCCAATGAGACTGGCCAACGCATCGATCATTGCATTGGTATCACGCTGTAGATCGCCAAAAGCGCCGTCGAAAGCCCCGACCATTGGTGCCGTCAGGTCTCCCTGAGCAACGCGCTCAAGGGTTTTTCCGGTGGCAGAAAGCCCGGCGTCTACCGTCTCGACAAGGCTATTGAAACGCTCCCCTATCTCTCGAAGTGCCCCATCTTGACCGGAAACATCGATCTTTTTTGTGAAGTCCCCTCTGGAACAAGCTGCAACAACGTCCGAAATGTCAGCAACGTATTCCTGGGTCTTTCTGTGCTGCTCGCGCGCAGCGAGGGACTCGCACTCCGCCTTTTTTCTCTCAGCATCTTGCGTCTTGCGTTCTTCTTCGCGAGCAACTTCTTCTTGCTCTCTTCGCTCGGCTAGTTCTTTTGCTTCACTCGCTTTTACCTCCTCAACACTGTCCCTGAAGAACTTGATTGACCAAACAATTCGGCCCAATTCCTTTGGGCTGTCTTCAGGAAGCTTGGCACCCGTGTCGCCGCGCGCCAAACGATCACTTGCGTCTGATATCTTCCGCACCGATTGCAACATGTGACGGATTGAGAACACAGTTGTTGCCGCCGCGATCGCAAATGCGCCGAAGAGAGCCGAAATGATCAGCCCAAGATTGACAAAAGCCGAAACTCTCTTTTCTTCTGCCGTAGCCACAACCTCGTGAACCAAGGTGTCCTCTAGGGTCTTGAATGCATCTATCCGTTCAGAGCTTGCTTCGAAATACTGATCGGCTGTCACGCCCTGAAGGTCAGCAGTTGTGATGGCGCCAAACGCAACTTCACGAAGACGTAGCAGCTCTCTTGTCGCGACACCGTCCTGAATAGACTGCATTGCGAGCGCATTCTGTTCCGTTGCGCTGTTGGCAAACCGCTCAAGCCCTGCGTCCTGACGGGTAATCAAGGTCCGCAGCGTCAGTCCGAGCTCAAATGAGAATTCGCCCGCAGCGAAACCGCCTGACCCAACGGCCCTTTCAATGCCGGAAAATTCCTTGGCATACATCAACGAATGAAGCGTCGAAACAAGTTGGCCAAGTTCCAGATCTGTCGAATTCGCCGAAATATTGTGAACAACTGATAGAGCGGTCGCGTTGCTTTCGGTGTAGTGAGCCAGAGCAGCGGCAAGGGGAATTTCGAGTTCGTCCACCGCTACACGATGTTCGTCTCTCTGATTCAAACCCCTCAAAATGTCTTCGATCAGAACCTGTATGCCATTGCCAAGATGAGATCTTGTCCGTTGCAACTCAGACCGAAATTTTTGGATGGCGGCATCGGTCCTTCCCCGCTGCACTTGGAGTTCGCTGCCGAACTGCGTACCCTTCGAGTTCAAGAAAACACTGGTCGCTCCGCGCTCCAACTGCTGTTCGTGCACCAAAGCGGAGAGCGTTTCGATGAGCGAGGAACGGTCCGCGATTAACTTGGCCGCTGACAGCGTTTGCCAATTATTCCATGCTACGATTCCTGCAAGAACGACAGCAACGAGGCTAGGAAAGAGAACGCAAGCCAAAATAGCCGACCGAAGGCTACCGTTTATCCAACGAAGAGCTGACATGAAAACCTCAAAAGAAACACCGAGAACCGCATAAAAGCGAATTGTTAAGAAGGTCCTTCAAGATGGTGCTTTTCGCGCATTACGCATTGGATTTTCACGTTTTCAATTCGATCCGAGGGACCAATCGAACGAAGGCGAATTGACCGCGCTGCTGCTGTGCAACCTTCGTGCCGATCGCCCGTAGAGTGGAAATGTCTTATGCGAACCCACCGTCTAAATAGACCCAAGTCACGGCATCGCGCCGGAAGCGGCTTTGCTCGGTGAGGTGCCCGGTCTGATCGCCTTTGCGCATATGGGCGGTGAAATGGACCTCGGCCGTGTCCGGGCCGGTGGGGGTGTGCGCATGGATTTCGAGCCCGGTCCAGCTTTGCGCGGGATCGAGGTCGAGCGATGGCGGGCGCGTCTCGGGCGCCCAGGAGCGCATCAGGTAGGCGGTGTTGGCACGGACGTAGGCCGAGTAGCGGGCACGCATCAGGGCTTCGGCGTCAGGGGCAGGCGCGCCGCCGTGGAGCGGGCCGCAACAGGCGACGTAGGTTTTGCCGGTGCCGCAGGGGCAGGGTTCGAACATGGGGCGCGGCTCCGCGTGGCGACATCAAAGGCGTAGACGGAGAGGGGGTTGGCGTCCAGTGGGGGCGGTGTGCAGGGCTGAAGCCCGGCGCCTACGGGGTGGGGGATCGTCGAGGCCTTGGGCATGTCTGGGCCTGCTGTTGGGAGTTGAGCATGTTTTTGATGCCCGTCTTTTGATCTTTTGGTTGCTTGATGTTTAAGTTTTGTGACAGGACGGAATGGTACGGACCAACGCTTGCCAAGGCTTTGCCGTGAAGAAAGAAATCGGGAGCTCGACTTGCCTCTGCCAATGATCCTTTTCGCGGTCGATCTCCTGATCATCAGCCTTTACGGATTTCACTTGGCATTGGGCGGTCGGCCAGAGATGTTCAACCTGAACGGCGAAATGAACCTCGGAGCATGGTGGGGTGGCGGCAAGTTCCTTCTTGCGTCGGCGGCAGTCGCGTCGATTCCGGTGTTCTTCAAAGACAAGCGGAGTGACCTGAGAGGCCTCTACTGGACCGTTGCCATCGGCTTCGCATGGCTGTCCGCCGATGAAATCCTTGCCCTGCACGAGAGGATCACGAAATACAACAAGGCGTACGAGCTTGGCTTGCCAATGTTCAGGGAGACCAACGGTGCCTGGATTGGGGTGTACGCAGTCATTTTCGTGATCCTGGTGCTCATCTTTCTGCGGCCACTTCTAAACTCGATCAAGGACGACCCGAAATCCGCGCGGCTGGTTGCCGCAGGTTTCGCGGTTCTGGTTTCCGGCGCCGTCGTGGCGGAGGTGCTGGGCTATTTCCAGCTTCTGGGCGGTATGGCATCGCCTTTACAGGTTTTCATCGAAGAGAGCCTGGAGCTTTTTGGCGTGAGCACGATCCTGCTGGGATGCGTGTCGCACGCTGTCTGGGTGTCGCAACAGTAGTTCGAGAGGGGCAGCTTTGGTTAGAGGTTGGGCCGCAACGACGGCCCGCAATCGCAGGTCGGCAGTGGATTGGAACACTCCACAAAAGACCACCCAGTTTTTCCGTGACGCGGAGCGTTGATCAGATGTCCCGCCCGGCGGGCACCGCCGGGCAGCGATCGACCCGCAGCGATTGCCTGAAATCGCAGGTCGGCAATGGATTGGAACAATCCATGAGAGACCACATAGTTTTCCCGTGAAGCGGAGCATTGATCAGATGCCCCGCCCGATGGGCACCGCCGGGCAGCGCGCGACCCGCGGCGATTGCCTGCAATCGCAGGTCGGCAATGGATTGGAACAATCCATGAGAGACCGAACCGATTTCCCGTGAAGCGGAGCATTGATCAAATGTCCCGCCCGGCGGGCACCGCCGGGCAGCGCCCGACCCTCCCCCACGGGGAGGGCGCTTCTCGCCCACCCCGAGGCTCGGGCGCTGCCCATTGTTTCTTTGCGCCGCAGTGTTGTTACTCGCTGCGACCGGAACTATCGACTCAGGCTTGCGGAGTTAGCGATTTTGAACCTTGCTGCTCTTGATAAGTTGGGAATTGTTCGAGAAGAACCAGCAGACGCAGTGAATAGAGTTCGAACTCGTCCAAAGAAGTAGCAATTCACGAGATGCTCGCATCGCGCCTTAGCAGCTTTCGTCGAAGAAATCTGATAGCATCCGGTAAGCAGATTTCGTGCGAGACGCGCAGACCGCATCGAAATCAATTGTCGCTTTCTGGAGTTCCTGTTTTGCTTGGTTCCATTCGAAACTACTGCTCTCAAGAAGTATGCGAATGTCCTCAAAATCATTTTTGACCGCAATGATCACTCCATCACCTGTCAGTTCCGCGCGAAAACGAGGAAAATAAAAAAACGCTTCGAGATCAGAAAAGCCCAATGGTGTCAGCCTATCGAGTGCCATTGAACCCTTGACGACATCTATATCAACTTCGAACTCCTTTTGGGCACCGCCCCCCGACACGGCAAACACCGTTTCACCAAAGCTCTCGAATATTGGGTTAATGTAAAAAACACGGGCCTTGCCGATCATGACCTCCCCTTCTCCGGTCAAAAACTCAAATTCGATGGTCGGCGAAAAAGATGAATGCGGATCAGGCGTGAATAAGTTGCTTGATCCGCCGGAGAAAATGTTGGGGTTTAGCTCCCTGGCGACAGGATACCATGGGCGTTCGATGGTTAGCTCATCTTGAGAAATTTCGCCCCTAGGAAGGCTAACCAAACCGAGGCTGGGCCGGAAGACAAGAAAGATTAGAAGCACGATAGCGAAAAAACCAACGAGCACGCGGATCAATGCTTTGCCTCCAAATGATGCGGCTAATCATGCACTTAACCTACTTTCAGCGCAACTGAACTTGGTTCCACATGGGCTGCGCACAAACATTCGCCGCGGCGCTAAACACTCTGTCACAAATGCCTAAACCAACCTACTCACCTCAACCGCCGCCCGTACAAAATCCGCAAACAGCGGATGGGGATCGAACGGTTTGGACTTCAGTTCGGGGTGGAACTGGACGCCGATGAACCAGGGGTGGTCTTTGACCTCGACGATCTCGGGCAGGCGGCCGTCGGGGCTCATGCCGGAAAAGCTTAGCCCCTGTTCCTCAAGCTTGACCCGGTACTTGATGTCGACCTCGTAGCGGTGGCGGTGGCGTTCTTCGATGACGGTTTGCCCGTAGACGCCGGCGACTTTTGAGCCTTCGCGCAGGTTCGCGGTGTAGGCGCCCAGGCGCATTGTGCCGCCCTTGTCGTCGTCGATCTTGCGGGCGACCTTGTGGTTGCCCTGCACCCATTCCTTGAGGTGGTAAACCACCGGTTCGAAACGCTTTTCG
>CAZWZG010000040.1:0-21670 GCA_964638245.1 uncultured Rhodobacterales bacterium | reverse complement strand
CACCAAGCGTTTGGCCCGCGAAGTTGCCGCCGGGCGCATTGATCCTGAAACGGTCGATGGCGAGACGCTGGCGCGCTATCTTGACACCTATGTTCTTCCTGATCCCTGCCTTGTGATCCGCACCAGCGGAGAGGCACGGATTTCCAACTTCCTGCTCTGGCAGTCGGCGTATTCGGAATATGAATTCATCGACACGCTCTGGCCGGACTTCACCGCCGAAGAATTCGCGCGGGTGCTGAGCGGTTTCGCAAAACGCGAACGACGGTTCGGCGCCGTTCTGGCGTGAGCAATGCCGACCCGGGACGATCCGGGCACTGGGAAGACCTCGGTCGGCGAACATTGTCTGCAATCGTTCTGGGCGGGCTTGGCCTTCTTGCCGTGTGGCAAGGCGGTTTGGTGTTCGCGCTTTTCGTCGCGCTCCTGACTGCGGTGATCTTCTGGGAAATGGGGCTCATGTTCTCAGGACATGCTTTGCGTGTGGCCCTGATCGGGGGGCTTGCCGCGTTCTCTTTCGCGTATCTGCCCTTTCTTGCCGGGCTCGCTGTGGCCGTTCTGGCCGTAATCGCTGCGTCGCTTTCAATGCCGGAAGGCGTTCGGCGTGGCATGATCATACCGGCAGTGCTGTTGCTCGCGGCCGCTGGCGCGATCATCTATTTCCGCGAAACCTATGGTGCGGGCTGGATGATCTGGTTGGGCCTTGTTGTCGTTGTTTCTGATGTCGCGGGCTATTTCGCAGGCCGCATGATTGGCGGACCGAAATTCGCCCCCCGCATCAGCCCCAAGAAAACATGGTCGGGCACGGCGGCCGGTTGGTGTGGTGCTGCGTTGATCGGCGCGCTGTTTATGGCGATCCTGCCCGGCCCGCCGCGCTTGATCTGGTTGTCGGTCGTTGTGGCCTTTGCAGGCCAGATGGGTGACATGCTCGAAAGCGCATTGAAGCGGCGCCACGGCGTGAAAGACTCAAGCGGCATCATGCCCGGTCACGGCGGACTTTATGACCGCTTTGACAGCATGATTGGAGCGGCCTTAGCGGTCGCCGCGCTCAGCACCGCGGGCCTTATCCAACCCGGGAGCGACGGGTGAAGCGCATCTCGATTTTTGGGGCGACGGGATCGATTGGCGTCCAGACCATCGATCTGATCGAACGCAACCGCGACGCCTACAAAATCGTCGCCCTGACGGGCGGCGCGAATATCGATTTGCTGAGCCAGCAGGCCATCGCCTTAGGGGCAGAGGTTGCGGTCACCGCCTACGAGGAACGCTTCGAAGATCTCAAAGCGGCTCTGGCGGGCACCGGGATCGACGCGGCAGCGGGGCAGGCGGCGCTTATCGATGCGGCAAAGCGTCCTGCCGACTGGGTGATGTCCGCGATTGTGGGACCTGACGGATTGGCCCCTGGCCTTGCCGCGCTTGAACAGGGCGCAACCCTTGCGCTGGCGAACAAGGAAAGCCTTGTCACAGCCGGGCCGCTCCTGATGGAAACGGCGCGCGCGCACAACGCGTCGGTTCTGCCCGTAGACAGCGAGCATTCGGCCATCTTTCAGGCGCTGATCGGTGAAGATGTCGCTGCCGTCGAACGTGTGATCATCACCGCATCCGGCGGAGCCTTTCGGGACTGGCCGATCGAAAAACTGGCAACCGCGACGGCGGCTGAAGCGGCAACGCATCCCAATTGGGACATGGGTCAGCGCATCACGATCGATAGTGCCTCCATGTTCAACAAGGCGCTGGAGCTTATTGAAGCCAAGGAGTATTTTGGATTTCAACCAAGCCAGATCGAAGCCGTTATTCACCCCGAAAGCCTGATCCATGCGCTGGTCGGTTTCAATGACGGGGCGCTAATGGCCCACATCGGCCCGCCCGACATGCGCCACGCCATCGGCTTTGCCTTGCATCACCCCGACCGTGCCCATTGCCCGGTCGAACGGCTCGATCTGGCTAAGATCGGTGCGTTCACATTCCGTGCGCCTGATCCGGCGCGCTATCCCGCCCTTGGCCTTGCCTGGGACGTGATGGAAATGGGCGGCCTCAGCGGTGCGGCGTTCATCGCGGCCAAGGAAGCGGCTTTGGATGCCTTCATTGCAGGTCAGATCGGCTTTACGGACATGGCCCACGTGGTCGCCAGTGTTCTCGATAAATTGTCCGGCAATGGCCATATTCAGGGCGCGATCACCCTTGATAGTGTACACCAAAGCGATCAAGTGGCCCGTAGAGCCGCACAAGAGATCATCGAGACCTAGAGGACGAGCACCCGCATGGACCTGATCCCCAGCCTTGGCAACACGGCCTTCGACCTCGTGGCCTTCATCGTCGCCCTGTCGATCATCGTCGCGGTCCATGAATATGGCCACTACATCGTGGGACGCTGGACGGGCATCAAGGCAGACGTGTTTTCGGTCGGTTTCGGCCCGGTCATCTGGTCGCGCAACGACAAACACGGCACGAAATGGCAAATCGCGGCGCTTCCGCTGGGCGGATACGTCAAGTTCCGCGGCGATGCAGATGCGGCCAGCGGCAAGGACGGCGAAGCCATGTCGGGCCTGACGGAGGAAGAGCGGCGCGCAACCATGCATGGCGCGCCCGTTTGGGCCCGCGCCGCCACGGTTGCCGCCGGTCCGATCTTCAACTTCATCCTCGCGATTGTGGTGTTTGCAGGCCTTTTGTTCCTGCGCGGCGTGTCGTCGGACCCGATCACCATCGACACGATGCGCGAAATGCCCGTCGAAAATGGCCTGCAACAGGGCGATGTTCTGCTGGAAATCAACGGGACCGAAGTTCCCGGACCCGACGCGTTTTATTCATTTGCCACCGCGCTGCCCTCCGAGGGAACGCTCAGCTACACCGTCGAGCGCGACGGGGTTGTGACCACTGTTCCGGGCCCGCATCCCAACCCGTCGCTCGCCTTGTCCATCTCACCTGATAGCGCTGCTGGTGATATCGATATGCGGGCAGGCGATGTGATCACCGCCGTTGACGGCGTGCCGGTCACCACCTTCGCGCAACTGCGTGAGATCGTGGGCGCCTCCGATGGCAACCCGATGCTGCTTAACGTCTGGCGCAGCGGACAAGAGCTTGAGTTCACCATCGTGCCACGCCGGCGGGACCTACCGGTCGAAGGCGGCGGCTTCGAGACGCGCTGGCTGATCGGAATTTCGGGCGGTCTGTTTTTTGAACCCGAAGCGGTTGCGCCAGGGTTCGGTGAGGCCGTGACCTACGGCGTAACCCAAACAATAGACACCGTGCGCATATCGCTTTCAGCGCTGTACAACATGACGCTTGGGCGGATCGACACCTGCAACCTTCAAGGGCCAATCGGTATCGCGCAAGTCGCCGGGGACGCCGCCAGCAATGGGTGGATGAGCTTCATTGGAACCATCGCGCTTTTGTCCGTGGCCATTGGTTTCCTGAACCTCATGCCGATCCCGGTGCTGGATGGCGGGCACCTGGTGTTTCATGCCTGGGAAGCGATCACGGGACGACCGCCAAGTGATGGCGCTCTGAAGGTGCTGATGGCGACCGGCCTAAGCCTAATGATTGCGCTCATGGTTTTCGCACTCTCCAACGACCTGTTCTGCCCCTGATTGCCTGCAATTTCCCGCCGACCCGCGCCCTGATGCCAAAATAGCGCCACATTCAGTCGATACGTTGACGTCTGTGAAGTCGATGGAGGCGGACATGGAAGCTGTACAGAACGGATACAAAGGCCTTGGCCTGTTGATCGATCTGAACTTCGATCGCCTGCTTTATATCGGAACGATTCTCGGGGCGCTCATGCTGGGCGGCTTCGTTGGATCGCTTGGGATGCAATAGCGCTTCCTATTCGTCCACAAAGACGCAACAAACCCTCGCAAAACAGCATTTTGACAACCTTGCCACGAGTCAGTAGCAAGGGGTTATAAAGGCGTAAACGTCGTGAGGGGCATTCCAAATGAGCAGTCTTGGGGGCGTGGCCCGAAATCTGGTTCGCGTATGGCTAGTTGTTGTCATGGCGGTCGGTTGGACCATGGCCATTGGCACAAACGCGGCGGACGCTCAATCCTTCCGCTTCAGCCAATTTCAAATTGAGGGCAATCTTCGCGTAGACGATGCGTCTGTTCTTGAAATTGCTGGTCTCGAACCAGGCGCTGCGATTTCCGGGGGCGGTTTGAATGACGCGGCTCAAAGGCTGCGAAACTCTGGTCTCTTTGAGACCGTTTCGGTCGCTCCGCGCGGTGCGACGCTCGATATCTCTGTTGTCGAATTCCCCACGATCAATCGCATTGCGTTTGAAGGAAACCGGCGTCTTGATGACAGCGAACTGCTTGCCGTCATTCGGTCAGCCCCACGTCGCGTCTATTCGCCAGCAACAGCCGAAGCAGACACCAACGCAATTGTGACGGCTTACCAATCCTCAGCGCGGCTTGCTGCGACTGTGCGGCCTTCGATCATCAGGCGAAGTGATAATCGCGTCGACTTGGTCTTTTCGATCACCGAAGGACGGGTCGTCGAAAACGAGCGCATCAGCTTCGTCGGGAATCGAAACTTTTCTGACAATCGCCTGCGCCGCGTCATTCAGACAAAGCAAGCGAATGCTCTTCGTCAGCTGATACGGGTTGATACATTTGTTGAAGAACGCATTCCGGTTGACCGTCAGCTTTTGACAGATTTCTATAACTCGCGCGGGTACATCGATTTTCAGATCCTTGATGTCACGACCGAGTTCTCGCGAGAGCGAAACGCAAGTTTCATCACTTTCAACGTTCGCGAAGGCCAGTCGTTCAGTATTGGCGATGTTTCGGTGGTTAGCATGTTGCCAGAGGTCGAGGCTTCGGCTTTTGACCGCCAAGTCCGACTTCGGAGCGGACAGACGTTTAGCCCCGTTTCCATTGATGCAACGGTCAGTCGTATGGAAGAGCATGCGATTGATCTTGGTTTGGACTTTGTGCGCGTCGATCCCGTTTTTACTCGAAACGACAGATCTTTGACGCTGGATGTTGAGTTTCGCATTGTTCGCGGTGAACGGATTTTCGTCGAGCGCATTGACATCGAAGGAAATGCCACAACGCTCGATCGTGTCATTCGTCGCCAGTTCACAAGCGTGGAGGGAGATCCGTTTAACCCGCGTGCGATACGCGCGGCGGCTGAGCGGATTCGGGCACTTGGCTTCTTTGCGACGGCGGATGTCGTGGCACGGGGGGGATCCACTCAGGATCAGGTTGTCGTAGATGTCGATGTCGTAGAACAACCGACTGGATCGCTGAGTTTCGGCGCCGCTTATTCTAATGAGAGCGGCGTTGGGTTTCTTTTCAATTTCTCTGAACGGAACTTCCTTGGTCGAGGACAGTCCCTTTCGTTTGAGATTGTGACTGCATCGGAAGACAGGGCCTTTGAGTTTAGTTTTTCGGAACCGGCCTTGCTGGGTCGCGACGTTCGTTTCACCTTTGATGCGTTTGCGGACACCACCGACTTCGCCAATTTGACCTACGAGACCGAGACGATCGGTTTGGGCGGGTCTTTGACATTTCCCATTGGGGAGTTGTCTCAGTTGACCGTCGGCTACGAGATTGCCCGTCTGGGAATGACAGTTGATCCCGACGCCTCCGCAATTCTTCTTGCTGAGGACGGAACTGATATTCGCAGTGCGTTGAGCTACAACTACACGTACAACAACAGCCGTGGTGCGGTCCGCCCTGATACCATCTTGTCGCTGAGGTTTGGTCAGGAATTTGCCGGGATCGGCGGTGATGTCCAGTATGTCAAAACCACAGCAGGCGCGACAGCGACCCGCGCAGTCCTGAATGAAGAAGTGACGCTCAGTGCGTCGCTTTCGGGTGGCGTTCTTTCGATGCTCGGAGATGATCCGAGCCGCGCGATTGATCGCTTCTTTTCTTCAAGCGCCAATTTAAGAGGCTTTGAAAGTCGCGGGATTGGTCCACGCGATACGGACAGCGCCAATGGCGACCCTTTGGGCGGCAATATGTTTGTGAACGCACGCGTGCAAGCGGATTTCCCTCTCGGGCTTCCCGAGGAAATCGGTCTGTCGGGGGCAGTCTTTATTGACGCAGGCTCCATTTGGGGTTTGGACAACACGGATGGCGACGGCGGTCCCGGCTCGGTTGACGACAGTTTCGAACTTCGATCGGCGGCTGGTATCGCGTTGCTCTTGGATACACCGTTTGGGCCATTCCAATTCAACTTTGCGAAACCCATCAGCTCCAACCCGAACGATCAGGAGCAAAGTTTCAGCATCTCGATTTCGACTAGGTTCTGATGCGGCGGGCGACGGCCCTCTTCCTGGCTTTGTTGCTCACTGCCGGAATGCTTTGGGGGCAATCCGTCCAACCGGTTCTTACAATTGATCGCGAACGGCTGTTTGCGGAAACCCAACTTGGAGCGCGTGTCAGTCGGGGCATCGAGGCTCGGATCGCAGCATTGCAAGCTGAAAACGACCAAATCGAGAACGAGCTTGTACAAGAGGAACTGGACCTAACCGAACGGCGCCCGTCTTTGGCACCTGAGGACTTTCGTGCGCTGGCAGATGCATTCGACGATAAAGTTCAGAGTATCCGCCGCGAGCAAGACGCAAAGGCCAGGGAATTGACCCAGGCAAGGGATGCAGCGCGACAGTCGTTCTTTGTCGAAGTTGCCGATGTCCTCGGCCAGATCATGGAAGAACGGGGCGCAACCGTTCTCCTCGATACAAATACCGTTTTTGTTTCTGCCAATCGGATCGACATCACGGATGTGGCGATCGAAAGCATAAATCGCGTCCTAGGCGAAGGCGGCGTTCTGCCTTTTGGCCAAAGGGAACCGTGAGGGTTGTGGGCGCGCTTGTCTCGCCTTGTCGGTCTTGCTAGGCAATGTCAAATTACGAGGAACAGACCGAATGACCGATGCTCTTCAAACCGCTGATCACGACATCATTCAGCGCATTCTGCCGCATCGGTACCCGTTCTTGCTCGTCGATCGGGTGATCGATATCAAGGGAACCGAGAGCGGGACCGGAATTAAAAACGTAAGTTTCAACGAGCCGCACTTTCAAGGCCATTTCCCAGGTGCGCCTATCATGCCTGGCGTGACGATCATCGAGGCCATGGCTCAGACTGCAGGGGTAATTGTCGGCGTTGGCATGGATCTGATCGACAAGGACCTCCTCATTTATTTTATGGCGATGGACAACGTAAAGTTCCGCCGCAAGGTTGTCCCGGGTGACCAATTGCGCATGGATGTTGTAACGAAACGCGGGGGCGGCAAGGTCTGGAAGTTTGAAGGAAGAGCAACCGTCGACGGCGAACTGGCGTGTGAGTGCTCCTTTACTGCAATGCTGGATCCCGGCGCGGCTTCAGCAAAATGATTGACCCCACAGCCGCCATTCACCCCAGCGCCATCATCGAAGACGGGGCCGTGATTGATGCTGGAGTACGTGTTGGTCCATTCTGCGTCATCGGTCGGCAGGCCCACCTCAAACAGGGTGTAACCGTCAAGAGCCATGCCGTGGTGAGTGGTCGGACCCAGGTTGGTGCCGACAGTGTCATATTTCCTTTTGCTTGCGTCGGTGAAGTGCCGCAGGATCTAAAGTACGATGGAGAGGACACGGGGCTGATCGTGGGCGAACGCGTTCGTATCCGCGAAGGGGCAACGATCAATATTGGAACCGAAGGCGGTGGGGGCATGACGCGCGTCGGAGATGACGTGCTTATCATGGCTGGTGCGCATGTGGCACATGATGCGATCGTTGGTAATCGGGTGATCCTCGTGAACTCAGCGGCTGTAGCCGGGCATTGCGTCATTGGTGATGATGTCATTATCGGCGGTCTGTCCGGTATCCATCAATGGGTCCGCATCGGTCGCGGTGCGATCATTGGTGCGGTCACGATGGTCACCAACGACGTGATCCCATATGGCCTTGTGCAAGCCCCTAGAGGTGAGCTTGATGGCTTGAACCTTGTTGGACTCAAGCGGCGCGGCGTCGCTCGCTCGGATATTACCGCGTTGCGTGCAGCGTATCAGATGCTGGCACAAGGCGACGGTGCGTTTGTGGATCGTGCGCGCCGGCTAGGCGCTGAAACGGAAAGCGATTATGTTCGCGAAATCGTGGACTTCGTGCTCGCTGAAAGCGACCGGTCCTTTTTGACGCCAAGCTGATGCTGGCACTGATAGCAGGGCAGGGCGCCTTACCAGCCATATTGGCCAATAGGCTGGATGCTCAGGGCGAGCCCTACGTATTGGCCGCACTCAAGGACAGCCCTCCGGACGCTCTTCATCGTCCGGTTGATTTCACAATCGACATGACTGACCTTGGCCGATTTTTTGCGGATCTCAAGTCCTGTGGCACCACAAAGGTGGCGATGGCAGGGGCCGTCTCGCGTCCCGACTTTGAGCATGCCAACGACACGATTTCGGAAGCTGCAAGACGCGCAAAACGAGCAGGGGACGACGGACTTTTGAAGGTTATCGTCGGCCTTTTTGAAAATCAGGGGATTCAGGTTGTTGCCGCTCATGAACTGGTGCCTGAGCTGTTGCCCGCCGCTGGTGTGACGGGGGGTGTTCACCCCACGACAGACCATTCGGCGGACGCGGCACGCGCCCAGAGCGTGCAGCGCGCCGTCGGCGCGCTCGACATAGGACAGGCATGCGTCGTGTCGGCGGGACAAGTGCTTGCGATCGAAACTGACTTTGGAACGGCTGCTATGTTGGAGGCACTCGCTGCGCAACGAAAGGGCGCCAGAGGCGGAATCTTCTACAAGGCGCCCAAGCCAGGACAGGAACGACGAGCCGACCTACCAATCATAGGTCCCGAGACGATTCATCAGGTCGCTCAGGCCGGTCTTGATGGGCTGGTAATTGAAGCCGGTGGTGTCATGGTTCTGGATCAAAAAGCCGTCCAAGGAGCGCTGTTGAGAAACGAGCTCTTCTTGTGGGTGCGCCCTAACGAAGGTTCGATCTGATGAAGGTATTCGTCGTGGCCGGAGAGCCTTCGGGCGACCGCCTCGGTGCCTCAGTCATGAAAGCTCTAAGCGCATTGGAATCGGTTTCCTACACCGGGGTTGGCGGCCCACTCATGGAACGTCAGGGACTGACAAGCCGTTTTCCGATGGATGAATTGTCGATTATGGGAATTGCAGAGGTTCTACCGAAATATCGCCATCTCAAACGCCGTATCGCCGAGACTGCAAACGCCATACTCGACAGTCGTCCGGACGCCGTACTGACCATCGACAGCCCCGATTTCTGCTTCCGCGTGGCCGCGTTGGTTAAGGAAAAGTGCCCAAGCCAGCACATCACACACTATGTAGCCCCCAGTGTCTGGGCATGGCGACCCGGTCGCGCAGCCAAACTCGCGCGTCTCGCGGATCAGGTGCTCTGTCTACTGCCGTTCGAGTCATCCTACTTTGCCGCCTATGGCCTGCGCGCAGATTTTGTCGGCCACCCGGTTGTTTCTGAAGCACAGCCTGACAAAGCGGAGGTTTCCGATTTCCGTAGTCGGCACGGGCTGAATACCGCACCAACCCTCTTGATCCTGCCCGGATCCCGCAAGAGCGAGGTTTCGCGTCTGCTTCCGATCTTTGGAGACAGCGTTTCGCGCCTTTCGCATGAGCAACCTGACCTCCAGATCGTCACGGTCGCTGCGGGTGGGGTCAAGGAAGCTGTGACATCTGCAGCCCGCAGCTGGCCCGGCAAACCCATCGTGATCGATGCATCTGACGAAGCAGAAAAACGGTCTGCCTTTGCAGCAGGGGATATTGCCCTTGCAGCATCGGGAACTGTGTCATTGGAGCTTGCAGCGGCAGCAACACCCATGGTGATTGCCTATGATATGCACTGGATCACTTGGCAGGTGATGTCACGCATGGCCACAACTGACACTGCGACGTTGGTGAATCTTGTAAGCGGGACGCGCCACATTCCGGAGTTCCTTGGCCCTCGATGTCGTCCAGATCCAATTTCACAAGCTCTTGCAAGCCTACTTGGAGACCCATCGCTAAGGTCGCTTCAGGTGAATGCAATGGAGCGCACGATGATCGCCCTCGGAAAAGGGGGGGCAGCGCCGGGCGAACGAGCGGCGCGCGCGCTGTTGGATTCTCTTGACTGACCTCTAGACCCTCAAGGGACTTTTTTTCCAAAAAAGTCCCGAGTAGCCTTGTCCTATCGATGAATCCAGCCACCGCCAAGGACCCGCGTGCTCTCTGGCTCATAAAACACGCAGGCTTGTCCTGGGCTGACCCCCTGTTCAGGCGACATCAATTCGACCGTTGCTTCTGTTTCCGATAAGGGTCGCAGAATCGCTTCTTGGGGCGGGCGGGTCGAACGGACGCGCACAAGAACTTCCCGTTTTGGGTCGCTCATGAGAGGGGCATCGCCGAGCCAGTTGATCTCGCGCACGGGAACGGTGCGTGTTGCGAGCATCTCTTTGGGGCCAACGATGACCTTTTTTGCTTCAACGTCCAGTTTGACAACATACAACGGGTCGTCCAACCCTCCGATCCCCAAACCTCGACGCTGGCCGATCGTAAAGTGTATCACGCCGGGATGCGTCCCCAAGACGCGACCATTCACGTCCACGATCTCACCGGGTCGGGCAGCGCCGGGCCGCAACTTTTCGATCACGGCTGCATAGTTGCCATTTGGAACGAAACAGATGTCCTGGCTGTCGGGCTTGTCGGCGATGGGCAGCCCATATTGTGCCGCCAATGCGCGCGTTTCCGCCTTCGATGCCAGGTGCCCCAACGGGAACCGCAAAAATTCAAGCTGTTCCTGTGTGGTTGAGAAAAGAAAGTAAGATTGATCCCGCGTCGCGTCTGCAGCCGAGTGCAGTTCGGCACCTGAGGGTCCGAGTTTGCGTTGGATGTAGTGTCCGGTTGCCATGCAATCGGCATCCAGATCTTTCGCAGTCGCCAGGAGGTCCTTGAATTTCACCCGCTCATTGCATCGGATACATGGGACCGGTGTGGCACCTGCTAAATAGCTTTCCGCAAACTCGTCGATAACCGATTCTTGAAAAATATTTTCGTAATCAAGGACATAGTGTGGGAAACCCATATCCTGCGCGACACGGCGTGCATCGTGGATATCGATCCCGGCGCAGCAGGCGCCCTTCTTCGCCAGAGCAGCTCCGTGGTCATACAGCTGAAGCGTTACACCAACCACGTCATAGCCTTCATCGGCCAACATCGCTGCGACCACCGAACTGTCGACGCCGCCTGACATGGCGACCACGACCCGCGTTTCAGCAGGCGGCTTAGCAAAACCAAGCGAGTTCAATGAATGCGCATCAAGGGCCATGGCACGTGTCCTGTATGGAGATCGGCAGGAATATAAGAAAATGCATCATAGTCACAAGGGGGCGATTTCATTCCTCCTTAAGCCTGTTTGGGTACCTCCGTCGCATCTCAGTATGAGGGTGCGAGATGTACTTGAAGAAAGTCGATGGTCCACGCGCTGTGACGCTAGACGACGGGACCGTAATGACACGGGCCGATTTGCCCGACCCGAAAACCCGCCGATGGGTGGCCAGCCGCAAGGCTGCTGTGGTGAAGGCCGTGGATGCGGGCCTAATCACGCGCGACGATGCCGTCGAAATCTATGCATTGTCCGAAGAAGAACTCGACGCCTGGTTCGTCGCTGTCGAAAAACACGGCGAATCCGCCCTGAAAGCCACAGCTATTCAGAAGTACAGACAACCTATAGTTGAATAAGCAAGTTTGCTGGGGTAACGTGACGTGAGGGTAACGAGCCATTAACCATTTCGCGCGTACGGTTAACCGCGAAGAAGGGTAACTTTCGGAGATAAGAATATGCGCGTCCTTTTGGTCGAAGATGATCCAACGACCTCACGCAGCATCGAGCTGATGCTGACCCATGCAAATCTCAACGTCTACGCGACGGACCTGGGAGAGGAGGGGATCGATCTTGCCAAGCTTTATGACTATGATCTGATCCTTCTCGATTTGAACCTTCCCGACATGAATGGGCACGAAGTGCTCCGGCAGTTGCGCATTGCGCGCATCGAAACGCCGATCCTCATTCTGTCCGGGAGCGACGATACAGACAATAAAATCAAAGGCTTCGGGTTCGGCGCCGATGACTATCTGACCAAGCCGTTCCACCGGGAAGAGCTGGTTGCGCGTATCCACGCCATCATTCGCCGCTCAAAAGGGCATGCTCAGTCGATCATCAAGACCGGCCAGGTCGCAGTGAACTTGGACGCCAAAACGGTCGATGCGGGCGGCAAGACCGTGCATCTGACGGGCAAGGAATACCAGATGCTCGAGCTTCTGAGCTTGCGCAAGGGGACGACTCTCACCAAAGAGATGTTCCTTAATCATCTTTACGGTGGCATGGACGAGCCTGAGCTCAAGATCATCGACGTTTTCATCTGCAAGTTGCGCAAGAAGCTGAGTCAGGCAACGGGCGGGGACAACTATATCGAGACTGTCTGGGGGCGCGGATATGTCCTGCGCGATCCTGATCCCGAAGAGCTGGCAGCACCTGTTGCGGCAACAGCCTAACGGCCTCTAGACCTCCTTTCGTGCGCGCCCTATCAAAGCAGGGCGCGGATCCGCGGGGGAGCGATGGCCGAGCCCAAGGCAATTGAACAGCTGACAGAAAAAGAAGCGCGCGAGGAACTCGCGCGCTTGGCCAGTCTTTTGGGAGCGGCCGATGTCGCCTACCACCAAGACGATGCGCCCGAGATTTCAGATGCCGAATACGATTCGCTCAAGCGCCGCAACCGGGCCATCGAAGACGCGTTTCCAGCGCTAAAGCTGGACGATAGCCCGTCCGAACAGGTCGGAGCCGCACCATCCGAGACGTTCCAGAAGGTGAAGCATGCAAGGCGAATGCTGTCGCTCGGAAATGCTTTCAACGAAGAAGACGTGGCGGATTTTGATCGCTCCGTCAGATCGTTCCTATCCTTGGCGCCCGAAGACGCATTGGCTTTCACCGCAGAGCCAAAGATAGACGGATTGTCTCTGTCGCTTCGATACGAGAACGGACACCTTGTTCAGGCCGCGACCCGCGGCGACGGCGAAACCGGCGAAAACGTGACGGCAAACGCCAAAACCATTGAGGACATCCCGGAAAAGATTTCCGGCGCGCCCGACGTCCTTGAAGTGCGGGGAGAGGTTTATATGGGGCACGCAGAGTTTGCGGCCCTGAACGAAACCCAAAACGCATCCGGAGCAAAAGTCTTTGCAAATCCACGAAACGCCGCTGCCGGATCCTTGCGCCAACTCGACCCTGCCATAACAGCATCGCGACCGTTGCGCTTTTTTGCGTACGCATGGGGCGAAGTGTCGGAACCTTTGGCGGACACCCAATTCGATGCGATCAAGCGTCTCGCTGCATTGGGATTTTCGACAAACCCGCTGACCCGGCGGTGCGATGGACCCGCAGAGCTGATCGGGCACTACCGCAGAATTGAAGAAGCCCGAGCAACGCTGGGCTATGACATCGACGGCGTGGTCTACAAGGTTGACGATCTTGCCCTTCAGGCCCGTCTCGGTTTTCGCTCGACCACGCCCCGCTGGGCAATCGCTCATAAATTCGCGGCCGAACTTGCCTGGACCCGTCTGGAAGCAATCGACATCCAGGTCGGCCGCACCGGTGCACTAAGCCCGGTCGCACGCCTTGCACCAGTGACGGTCGGGGGCGTCGTCGTCTCCAACGCAACATTGCACAACGAAGACTACATCGCGGGGCGCGACGCGAACGGAGCCCCCATTCGAGAGGGTCGCGATATTCGTGTTGGGGACTGGGTGCAGGTATATCGCGCGGGCGATGTGATCCCCAAAATCGCCGATGTGGACCTGTCAAAGCGCCCCGAAGGAACAGAGCCCTACGAATTCCCGACCGTGTGCCCTGAATGCGGATCCGAGGCGCACCGCGAACCAGGCGACGCCGTACGCCGGTGCACAGGTGGCTTGATCTGCCCGGCCCAAGCTGTTGAAAAGTTGAAGCATTTCGTCAGTCGCGCTGCTTTTGATATCGACGGTCTTGGATCGAAACAGGTCGAAGCGTTCCATGCGCAGGGCCTCATCACAGAACCTGCGGACATCTTCACGCTTCAGACGCGCCAAGAAGCAGGAGAACTAGACCTCTATCGTCGCGACGCAAAGTGTCGCCCGACCAATCAGAAGTCCGTCGACAACCTGTTCAAAGCGATTGCAGAGCGCCGCGAGATCGCGTTGAACAGGGTCCTTTTCGCCCTTGGTATCCGACATGTCGGCGAACAGGCCGCCTCGCTGATCGCGCGCACGTTCGGCTCTTGGGAGTTGTTCATCGCGGGCATGGACGCCGCGGCACCGCTGGACGGGGCCGCTTGGGACACGCTCTTATCCACGGACGGCGTGGGTGAAATCATGGCAACGTCGCTGGTCTCGGCATTCGCGGAACCCCGCGAAAGGGCCGCCATCGATCGCCTCGCTGCCCATTTGCGCATCCAGGATGTTGCGCAACCTCAAGCCACAGACAGCTTGGTCGCGGGCAAAACCATCGTTTTCACCGGCACTCTTGAAACTATGAGCCGTGCCGAAGCCAAGGCGCGCGCCGAAGCATTGGGCGCAAAAGTGGCAGGATCCGTGTCGGCCAAGACCGACCTTGTCGTGGCAGGCCCCGGCGCAGGATCAAAGGCAAAAAAGGCGGCTGAGCTAGGGGTCGACGTCATCGACGAGGCGGCCTGGATTTCGATGGCCGACGGCGGATGAGCGCCAGTAAGGGTCGCCCGGAAATCCTGTTTCCGCTCTTTGCAGCCTTGGACAGCCTTCCAGGCATCGGACCAAAACTCAGCAAGGCCCTGACCCAGGTCGGTGTCGCCGCCCCGCGCGACCTACTGTTCACGTTGCCAAGCGGTGTCGTGGATCGGCGCCCACGCGCCCGTTTGCGGGACGGACCCATTCCGGGCATCGCAACGGTCGTTGCCAGCATCGGCAAACACCACATGGGACGCGGGCCCGCGCCCAGTCGCGTTGATGCTCATGATGGGACTGAGGCGTTTCAGCTTGTTTACTTCCGCGCCAAGAAAGAGTGGCTGGAAAAATCTGTGCCCGAAGGCGCCACGAGGCTGATCTCTGGTAAGGTCGAAGACTACGAAGGGCGTCTTCAGATCGTGCACCCCGACCATGTGCTTGACCCCGAAGAGGGGGCCAATTTCCCGGATTTCGAGCCGCTCTACCCGTTGTCAGGCGGCATGACGCAGCGCGTTATGGCGCGCTCAATCGCGGCAATTTTAGAGCGCGCGCCCGATCTTGATGAGTGGATCGACCCTGCTCTGGTCAAACGCGAAAACTGGCCGGACTGGCCGCGCGCCATCCAAAGCGTGCATGCCCCGCAAGGGCTGCCTGACTTGTCGCCCGATGGCGTGGCGCGCCGGCGTCTGGCTTACGATGAACTCTTTGCACATCAAACGACCCTTGCCCTGGCGCGCCATCACCGAAAACGCACGGCGGGTCGCGCGTCCACGGCCAGCGGCGCGCGAAAAGCGCGCATTCTGGACAACTTGCCCTACAGGCCGACCGGTGCCCAAGCACGCGCCATGGACGAGATTGCCACGGACATGAGCAGTTCGAACAGGATGAGTCGTCTTTTGCAGGGCGACGTGGGGGCGGGAAAAACGCTGGTCGCAATGATGGCGTTGACCCATGCGGTAGAATCAGGCGGGCAGGGCGCTCTCATGGCGCCGACCGAAATTCTTGCGCGCCAACACCGCGCGGCGCTCCAACCGCTTGCAGAGACCGCCGGGATCGTTCTCGAAGTTCTGACTGGAAGCGACAAAGGGGCTGAGCGCCGCGCGAAACTCGAAGCGCTTGCGCGAGGCGACATTCACATCCTGGTCGGCACCCATTCCCTGTTCCAAAAGGGGGTCGCGTTCCATGACCTGCGCCTTGTGGTGATCGACGAACAGCATCGCTTCGGGGTCGCTGAGCGCCTGGCGCTCGGGCAAAAAGGTACGCTGCCCGACATGCTGGTTATGACAGCCACTCCGATACCGCGCTCTCTCAGCCTCGCGCAATACGGTGATATGGATATTTCCATCCTCGATGAAAAACCGCCCGGGCGCCAGCCGATCAAGACTGCTCTGGTTCCGATGAACCGGACCGAACAGGTTGTTGCGCAACTTGCGCAAGCGATTGCTGCAGGGCGACAGGCCTATTGGGTCTGTCCGCTGGTGGGCGAGTCCGAGGTTGTCGAAAAAACCGCCGCCGAAGAACGCTTCAAGGCGCTGCGGGCCACCCTTGGCGAGGGCAAAGTAGGTCTGGTTCACGGTCAAATGCCGCTCGCCGAAAAAGATGCAGCGATGGCCGCTTTCAACACAGGGCAAACGTCCGTTTTGGTTGCAACGACGGTGATCGAGGTTGGCGTCGATGTTCCCAACGCATCTATCATGGTGATCGAGGGCGCCGAAGGGTTCGGCCTGGCCCAGCTTCACCAGCTGCGCGGTCGCGTTGGGCGCGGTAGCGCAGCGTCCAGTTGCCTTTTGCTCTATGACACGCGGCTTTCTGAAACAGCGCGCCGCAGGCTCGAGATCATGCGTGAAACCGAAGACGGCTTTCGGATTGCGGAAGAGGATTTGGCCATTCGCGGAGCCGGGGATTTGATCGGAACGGCGCAATCCGGGCTGCCCCGGTTCCGCGTTGCCGATTTGGAACGTCAAGCCGGGCTGATGGCCATGGCGCGGGATGATGCAAGGGCTGCTGTCACGGCGGATCCGGCCCTTGAAACGCCGCGTGGACAGGCCATTCGCGCGCTTTTGTGGCTCATGGAACAGGACAAGGCCATCCGCCTTCTGACCGTGTAGTCTCACTTTGTTCGCGAATGTTCTCAAAAAGTTCTTGCCAGGAGCGGAAAAAAATGAGAACAAAACGTTAACACGGATCGCCGCTCAGATCTGCCGCAACCCAAAGGAGACGCCCGATGGTCAAAGCTTTGAAAACCCGACTGCATCACGCCCCGTCGAGCCTTGTTCAGGATTTTGCCGGTGGCGCCGCCCTTGTCGTGATCGTGCTCGGCGGTCTCTACCTGCCCATGCTCGCCTGACATCAAGTTTCTGCCTGCGCTTCGGTCCCGGTCACGCATCCACTGTCCCCGGATGCCCTGTCCCAAACCCAACCGGTCGACCTGATACGCACACCTTCCGCCGCCTCCCCTCGGAGAGCGGCGGTTTTTTTAGTCGGGACGATACGCGACCCGCAATCCGCCCCAATGTCGTCCGCGAACCGTGATCGGGGCCGACAGGTCCTGCATCAACACCATCTGGCCGCCGCCCATGTCCCGACGATAGACCTGCAACAGGAATGGAGCGGTGCTTTGACCGGCTTTCAGCCCAACGCGATCATTGAAGATACGCCGATTGCGACAGTTCGCGGCGTTCCAGACCGGATCATCTGACTGGGGGTGCGAAAACTTGAGGTTGTGGGTTGGCAGGTATCCGTTTCGATCAACTGCCGCACAGAACACGATCCTCGGCTCCGCCTTCAAAATGTCTTCCTGCACATCCTGAAACAGTTGGTCGGTCAGAGCGGAAAACCTCGTTTCAACCTGTTCGGGATCCGTTCCTGGTATCGGGCGGTAGGTTTCGTCAAACAAATCTGCCAAGCGGATATCACCTTGGTCGACCGCGTCTTCCAGGGCAGCTGACAACGTGGCCGCACCGGACTTTGCACGCTCAATCATTGCCGCGTCGTCGGAGTGCAGACCGCTATCTGCGCTTTTCTGAACAAGAAATTCCGCCTGATCAATCAAGGAAGTAACGCGCACATTCCCCTGATGCATCTCGCTGACGCTGGCCTGCATGAGCCCCGTGATCTCGGACAGGACCGTATCAAAGCGCTCGCTGGCTTCGCCGGCGCGGGCCGCTTCCTCGGCAATCGTTGTAACGTCGTTCCGCGTCGTTTCGATATCGTCAGCGATGCCCGAGATCGCCTCATCGCTTTTACGCGCCATTGTCAGGACCTCGGCGGCGTCGCCCGAGACATCGCCCGCCTCGCTGCGCACTTTTCCGATCAGTTTTGCAAAGCCGTCGATGTCCTCGGTGATGGTGTGGGTCACCTTCGCAGTTTGGTTGGAAAGCTGTCCGATGGACTCTGCCACAACAGCAAAACCGCGCCCGTGATCCCCTGCGCGCGCGGCTTCGATCCGGGCATTGATTGCCAGAATGTTGATCTCGGACGCGATGCCCTCGATCTTGCGGGCCGATTTCTGAACTGATTTCAACTGATCTTCGACGGCCACGATCCGTTCGGCCAAATCCTGAACCCAGCTGGCAACTGTTTGTCCCTTACCCGCAGATGTCTTGAGGACGGCCATGGCGTCCGCCACCCGTTCCACGGATTCGGTTGATTTCACGGCAATAGCGCTTGCGGCCTTGTCCACCTGACCGATGGCGGAGCCGATCGATTTGGCATCCCGAACGACCTGTTCCAGACGGTTCAGAACGACCGAGGAATTCGTGTCTACCTCGCTCAGCGTGCCCGCGATATCGACAATCTCGAACCCCAGCTTCGCGATCCCACGACCCAGTTCGACGCGCGCGTGCTCTTCTGTTTGGGACGCCATGCGCTGATGCGATCCATCGGGCATCGCAACCTCCTTCTCGTTTCGTCCACGGGTCCTAGCGAGAAGGGGAAAATTTTTGGTGAATGGACTTAGGCGCAGTCGGCCTTTTCGGCTGCCTCGAAAGCCTCGACCGTCGCTTCAATGGCCAACAGGATCGATGCGTGTCGGTTCTTGAAGTCGCGCGCGGGCAGCAGCGCCTCGAACCCGCGGAAATGGCCCGCCGGAACCGGACCGTCCGACGTCAGCATGGCCGCAAGTGCGTCGCGCGCATCGGCCAGTTCGCGATGGCTGCGCCCGATGACAACAGCCCCCAGCACGCTCGCCGCTGCCTGACCCAAGGCACAGGCTTTGACGTCCTGGGCAAATGCTTTGACCACATCGTTACGCACATTCAGATCCACCGTGACCGCCGATCCGCATTGGGGCGACCGTTTGCGCACACTGGCATCGGGCGCCTCAAGACGCCCGACCATCGGAATATCCGAAGCCAGTTCCAGCAAGCGCCCCGAATAGAGCGAAACAAGATCGCGGTCAGCCATGGCTTTCCTTTCAACGGCTTGGGTCATAGATAGACGCGAGCACGCAGTCTGGAAAGAGCCATGACGACATTCGATCCTTCAACGCTGACCTATAACGACGCAGGGCTGATTCCCGCCATCGCCCAGGATGCCACATCTGGCGAAGTCCTCATGATGGCATGGATGAATGCCGAAGCCGTCACGAAGACGCTTGAAACTGGTCGCGTCACCTACTGGTCGCGGTCGCGGCAGGAATTCTGGATCAAGGGCGAAACATCGGGCCACACGCAGGAATTGGTCGGGTTTCGCGTGGATTGCGACCGTGATTGCCTGTTGTTGAGCGTCAATCAGGTTGGTGCTGCCTGTCACACGGGCGCGCGGCACTGTTTTTTCACCGCCATCGAGGACGGGCAAGAGGTTCGCCGGCTCTAGTCGCCGACCAGCGCCAGCACGTCTTCGGGCGTCATCCCCTCGGCACGATAGGCGCGAAGCGCCCGCGCATCGTCGCGCTTGGCCAACCGTTTGCCCGCATCATCGCGGATCAGCCGATGATGGTGATAGGTCGGCACGCGGAGGTCGAGCAGGCGCATCAACAGGACCTGCACGGGCGTGAACTGGAATAGGTCGGTACCACGCACGACCTCGGTAACACCTTGAAAATCATCATCAATCGCTGAGGCTACAAAATAGGAAATTAGCCCTGATCCCTTGCGCGACAGGACGATATCACCGGCGGTTTCGATCAGGCTGGCGGGCGATGCGGAGTGCTCTCCCGCGTGTTCAGGCCCGGTTTCTGTGAATGCGATAGTGCCAATCGCCTCCACCGCACGCGCCATATCCAGCCGCAGCGCATCGCCGGGTTGGCGCGTCGCCATGGAGCGTCCACGGCACGTTCCCGGATAGACCGGCCCATGGGTGGCACCTTCTTGCGGGGCACTGGCCGCCGCTGCAATATCCGCGCGGCTACAGGAGCAGGGATACACCAACCCCTTATCCACAAGGGTCTCAACGGCTGCATTATAGCGCTCGAAATGCTCCGATTGACGCAGAATGGGCGTCTCCCATTCGAACCCGAGCCACGCCAGATCTTCCTTGATCAAAGCCTCCCACTCCGGCTTGGAGCGCTCAATATCCGTGTCTTCAATCCGAAGCAGGAAGCGCCCGCCATTTTCCTTTGCGCGGCGGGTGCAGATCATCGCCGAATAGGCATGCCCGATATGCAAAGGTCCCGTCGGAGACGGCGCAAACCGCGTCGCGTAACTCATTGCTTGTGAATAAGAAAGACCGCCGACGTCATGGCAGGCTCCATCAGATGTGGGCCGTCCTCCCGCTCGATCAGCGTGGCATCCTCGCGTCCCAAAACAGCGTCGAGCGCGGCCATATAGGCAGCATCCTCCAGCGTGTGCGAATTGTAGGAAAAGATGAAATGCCCGCCCGGGGCGGTCGCGTTCATGAGGTCTGGAAGAAGATCAGCGGGGGCCGCGCCCACAGACACCACACCAACTGCCGCCAGCACGGGGTATGTCGCCGCGAGCGTTTCGGCAGCGGGCGGTGCATCGAGATCAAAGGACCAAAGCTTTTCATAGACGCCGCGCTTTTCAGCCTCGGCCAGCATCGCCGGGGACGGATCGCATCCATGCAAACGTGTGAACCCGGCCTCAGCAAACGCAGCGCCGGACAGGCCGGTGCCGCAGCCATAATCAAGAAGCAGGGCATCTTTTGCCGCTGGCACATGTCGCGCCAACAATGCAGCCAACCGGGCAGGGGTAACATATCCGCCTTCGGTGACCGCGGCGTCATAGCGATCGGCGAACCGATCATAGACATCCGTCACCGCCTCAGGCGTTTTGGCCTTGTAGACCTGATCGAAGAACTTGTCCGCCATGGCCCAAAGCCTAGGCGGCGCGTCAGGCGGCGTCCAGAGCGCTCTGACCCAGCCACGCCTGCCAGTCGGCCTTTGCACGCTCGGTGTATGCCAGATAACGCTCGCGACGCCCTTTACGCCCGCCCTTGGCATCAATTGGCGGGAACAGCCCGAAATTGACATTCATCGGCTGGAACGTCTTGGCCTCTGCGCCACCCGTAATGTGGGTGACCAAAGCGCCCGTCGCCGTTGTCGGCGGCACCGGCGCCAGCGATTGCCCGGTCATCTCGGCCACGGCCAGCCGCGCCGCCAGCAACCCCATCGCAGCACTTTCGACATAGCCCTCGACTCCCGTGATCTGGCCGGCAAACCGGATGTTGGGCCGTGACTTCAGGCGCATCTGGTCGTCAAGCAGCGTGGGCGAGTTGATGAAGCTGTTGCGATGAATTCCACCAAGGCGGGCAAAGCTTGCATTCTGTAGGCCCGGAATCATACGGAAAACATCGGTTTGTGCGCCGTACTTCATCTTCGTCTGAAAGCCGACGATATTATAAAGAGTCCCAAGCGCATTGTCCCGACGCAGCTGCACCACGGCATAAGCTTTGGTCTGTGGATCATGGGGGTTGGTCAGCCCGACCGGCTTCATTGGTCCATGGCGCAGGGTTTCGCGGCCGCGTTCGGCCATGACTTCGATCGGCAGACAGCCTTCGCAATACCCCGCCGTTTCGCCCTCCTTGCACCCCGCTCTGCCGGCGCC
>CAZWZG010000039.1:3416-21961 GCA_964638245.1 uncultured Rhodobacterales bacterium | reverse complement strand
CAAAAACCAGGTCGCGGACATGATCACCGAGATCGACGCTGCCGACTGGCTGACGCTGTCCTCGGCATGGCGACTTGATCAGGGGTTGCCCGCGAACCGGGAGATCGCCTCGGCCAAGCTTTTTGCAACCGAGATGCTCGCGCGGGTGACGGATACGACGTTGCAGATCCATGGGGGGATGGGGCTGATGAACGACTATCCGATTGAGCGCTTTTGGCGGGATGCGCGGGTCGAGCGGATCTGGGACGGGACGAGCGAGATCCAGCGGCATATCATCAGCCGAGTTATTTTTAGGAGTGTAGGGGCATGACCCATCGCCTTTCCCGCATGTTCTCCCCCAAGACCATCGCCGTGGTGGGCGGCGGGGCGTGGTGCTCGAACGTCGTCAAGGCCTGTGAGCGGATCGACTGTGACGGCGAGATCTGGCCTGTCCACCCAAGCCATGAGACCATCGGCGGGCGGCCCGTTTTCAAGTCCATCGAAGACCTCCCGAGCGCGCCCGACGGCGCGTTCATAGGGGTGAACCGGAATGCCGCGATCGAGGTCACCCGCGCCCTCAGCGCCAAGGGCTGTGGCGGGGCGGTGTCCTTTGCGTCGGGCTTTCGCGAAGCCGACGCCGAAACCGGCGACGGCGCGGCGTTGGAGGCGGCCCTGTTGGAGGCCGCCGGGTCGATGCCGCTGGTGGGGCCCAACTGCTATGGGTTCATCAACTTCCTCGAAGGGGCCGCGCTCTGGCCGGATCAGCATGGCGGGACGCGGTGCGAGAGCGGGGTGGCGATCATTTGTCAGTCCTCGAACATCGCGATGAATGTCACGATGCAGCGGCGGGGGCTGCCGCTGGCATTCGTGATGTCGGCAGGCAACCAGGCGCAGGTATCGCTCGCTGAAATCGGGACGGCGATGATCGAGGACCCGCGGGTGACGGCGGTCGGGCTGCACATCGAGGGGATCACCGAGATCGGCGATTTCATCACCATGGCCAAGGCCGCCAAGAAGGCGAAAAAGCCGATTGTGGCGTTGAAGGTGGGTGCCTCCGATCAGGCCAAGGCGGCGACGATGGCACACACGGCGTCACTGGCGGGGTCTGGTGCGGGGGCGTCGGCCGTGCTGTCGCGCCTCGGGATTGCAGAGGTGGATACGGTGCCGGCCCTGGTCGAGGCACTGAAGCTTCTTCACATCACCGGACCACTGGCGACGAACGAGATTGCATCGCTGTCGTGTTCGGGCGGCGAGGCGGCGTTGATTGCTGACCTTGCGATGGCGCGCAACGTTACGTTTCCGCCGCTGGATGCGGAGCGCAAAGCGGCGCTGCGCGAGGTGCTTGGGCCAAAGGTCGCGCTGGCCAACCCATTGGATTATCATACTTATATCTGGGGCAAGAAGGACGAACTGGCCGCCTGTTTCACGGCGATGGCGAAGGGAAATTCGGCGCTGCCGTTGGTGATCCTTGATTTTCCGCGAGCCGATCGATGCTCGACCAAGGAATGGGACATTGTGCTGGAGGCGGTTGCGGACGCGAGCCGCGCAGCGGATCGACCCATGGCAATCGTGTCGACGTTTGCCGAGACCATGCCCGAGGATGCTGCCGAGCGGGCGATTGCCGCGGGGATCGCGCCGATGAACGGGATTGGCGAGGCGCTGCGCGCAATTGACGTCGCCGCGTGGCTTGGGCAGGCCGAAGAGGTCTTCGTGCCGCCAATCGTACCAGGGACGCCGAGCGACCCGCAGCTCGTTGACGAGGCGGATGCCAAGAAGATGCTGAGCCTGACCGGGCTGGATGTGCCCGCGCAGCGGAAAGCACGCTCGCCCGAGGAGGCGGCGGGCGCGGCCGACAAGATCGGCTATCCGGTCGTGCTGAAGGGCCTTGGTGTTGCCCATAAGACCGAGGCCGGGCTGGTGCGGATCGGGCTGGAGGATGCCGATCAGGTGCGCGGTGCGGCGCTCGCGATGGATGCCGAGGAATTCCTGGTCGAAGAGCTGATCGAAGGTGGGATTGTCGAGTTGCTTGTTGGCATCACGCTGGACCCGGCGCATGGCTTCGTTCTGACGCTGGGGGCCGGTGGGACGATGACCGAGATCCTACAGGATGCCACCTCGCTGATTGTCCCGGCTGGGCCGCAGGAGATTGATGCGGCCCTCGACAGCTTGCGCATTGCGCCTCTGCTCAATGGGTTCCGAGGCGCACCGGGCGTGGACCGGGCGGCGATCCGGACGGCGGTGGCGGCGTTGCAGTTGTTTGTGGCGAGCCATGCCTCGCGGCTGGTAGAATTGGAGATCAACCCGATCATCTGCCGTCCGGACCGGGCGGTGGCGGTGGATGCCCTCTTGCGCATGGGAGACGTGTGATGGAGCCGATCAAGACGACGCGCCGGGGCGCGGTTCTGGAGGTCACGCTGGACCGGCCCAAGGCCAATGCCATCGATCTGGCGACGAGCCGGATCATGGGGGAGGTGTTCACGGAGTTTCGTGACGATCCCGCGTTGCGGGTGGCGGTGCTGACCGCATCGGGAGAGAAGTTCTTTTGCCCCGGGTGGGACCTCAAAGCGGCGGCCGAGGGCGATGCGGTCGACGGCGACTATGGCGTTGGGGGTTTTGGCGGCTTGCAGGAATTGCGCGGGCTGAACAAGCCGGTGATTTGCGCGGTGAACGGGATCGCCTGCGGCGGCGGGCTGGAGCTGGCCTTGTCTTGCGACATCATTCTGGCCGCGGAACACGCGACCTTTGCCTTGCCCGAGATCCGCTCGGGGACGGTTGCGGATGCGGCGTCGGTGAAGCTGCCGAAGCGCATTCCTTATCACATCGCCATGGAACTTCTTTTGACCGGACGCTGGGTCGATGCCGAAGAGGCCGCGCGCTGGGGCTTCGTGAACCGGGTTGTGGCGGCCGACAGCCTGCTCGACGAGGCGCGCGCGATGGCCGATCAGATCGCCGCCGGGCCGCCGCTGGTCATGGCCGCGATCAAGGAGATCGTGCGCGAGGCCGAGGACATGAAGTTCCAGGACGCGATGAACCGCATCACCAAGAGCCAGTTTGAGACGGTCGAGCGGCTCTATCGCTCGGAGGATCAGCTCGAGGGCGCGCGGGCCTTCGCCGAGAAGCGTGATCCGGTCTGGAAGGGGCGCTGAGGGCCGCGGCCGACCTGGGGGTCGCTTGTATCCCTTTTGGTCGAAGTGCACGCCCACAAGAGGTGATGTCGCGCGGGCTGCGGGTGACATCGCCATCGCGACCTCCGGGGGAAGGTCGGTCGCGGCCCGGTGGTCCCCACCGGGCGGAACATCTGGCCAGTGGATGGCCCAATAGGAGAGACGGCAATGCCGCTTGAGATGAACCGGAACGTTTTTATCACCTGCGCGGTCACGGGCTCGGGTGGGACGCAGGATCGCAGCCCGCATGTGCCGCGCTCCCCCGAAGAGATCGCCAGTTCCGCGATTGATGCCGCGAAGGCCGGGGCGGCCGTGGTCCATTGCCACGTGCGCGAGCCCGACACCGGCGCGCCGTCGCGGCGGCTGGAGCTGTACCGCGAGGTGACTGAGCGCATTCGCGCCGCCGAGGTCGACGTTGTGCTGAACCTGACGGCGGGTATGGGCGGCGACATGGTCTTTGGCTCGACCGAAGCCCCGCTGCCCTTGAAGGAAGGCGCGACCGACATGGTCGGCGCGACCGAGCGGATGGCCCATATCGCGGAGTGCCTGCCCGAGATTTGCACGCTTGATTGTGGGACGATGAATTTCGCCGAGGCCAATTACGTGATGACGAACACGCCGGGCATGCTGCGTGCGATGGGGGCGATGATGACCGAGCTTGGCGTGAAGCCCGAGATTGAGGCCTTCGACACCGGCCACCTCTGGTTTGCCAAGGAACTGGTGCGCGAAGGCACGCTTGCCTCCCCCGCCCTTGTGCAGCTTTGCCTGGGCGTGCCGTGGGGCGCGCCGAATGATCTCGGCACGTTCATGGCGATGGTCGATGCGATCCCGGACGACTGGGCGTGGTCGGCGTTCTCGCTGGGGCGCGATCAGATGCCTTATGCGGCGGCGGCGGTGCTGGCCGGCGGCAATGTGCGGGTGGGGTTGGAGGACAACCTGTTTCTGGAGAAGGGCGTGCTGGCCACGAACGCGCAGCTGGTCGAACGGGCCGTGGGCGTGATTGAAGGCATGGGGGCCAAAATCATGGGACCTGCCGAGGTGCGCCAGATGCTGGGTCTGACGAAAAGGGCACCGGTATGAAGGCGGCGATCATCGGCGGGGGCGTGATCGGCGGCGGCTGGGCCGCGCGGTTTTTGCTCAACGGCTGGGACGTGGTCGTCTGCGATCCGGACCCGGAGGCCGAGCGCAAGATCACCGAGGTGCTGGCCAACGCGCGCCGGTCGCTGCCGGGGCTTTATGACAAGGCACTGCCGCCTGAAGGAACGCTGACCTTCGAGCCGGATATGGCCAAAGCGGTCGCGGGCGCGTTCTGGGTCCAGGAAAGCGTACCCGAGCGGTTGTACGTTAAACACGCGGTTCTCGGCGCGCTGAGCGAGGCGGCTCCAGGCGCGATCATCGCCTCCTCGACCTCGGGCTTCAAACCTTCCGAGTTGAACGCCAAAGGCGCGCGGGCCATCGTCGCGCATCCCTTCAACCCGGTGTACCTGCTGCCGCTCGTCGAACTGGTCGGCGAAGGCGAGCTTTGCGGCAAGGCCGCCGAAGTCCTGATGTCGGTCGGCATGTTCCCCCTTGTCGTGCGGACAGAAATCGACGCCCATATCGCGGACCGCCTGCTTGAAGCGGTCTGGCGGGAAAGCCTCTGGCTCGTCAAAGACGGGATCGCCACGACCGACGAGATCGATGACGCGATCCGCATGGGGTTCGGCCTCCGCTGGGCGCAGATGGGCCTCTTCGAGACCTACCGGATCGCCGGTGGCGAAGCGGGGATGCGCCACTTCATGGAGCAATTCGGCCCGGCGCTGGAATGGCCCTGGACCAAGCTGATGGATGTGCCCGAGTTCACCAACGGGCTGGTCGATCTGATCGCGGACCAATCGGATGCCCAATCCGGCCACATGAGCATTCGCGACCTCGAACGCCAGCGGGACGACAACCTCGTAGGGATCCTCCGCAGCCTGAAGGCCAGCGGGTCGGGCGCAGGTGGCGTGATCGCAATGCACGAAGAGCTCTTGCCGCCGCCCGAGGCGGGCGATCTTCCGGTGACAGGCGAAGCCCAGATTCCCGAGACATGGGTCGACTACAACGGCCACATGAACGAGACGCATTACCTTGAAATCGCGTCGCGCGCATCGGACAATTTCATGGAAATGATCGGGGCGGATGCGGACTATGTCGCCCAAGGCCAAAGCTATTTCACGGTCGCCACGACCATCCAGTATCTGGACGAGGTCAAGGCGGGTGAACGCATGACCGTGACCACGCAAGTGATCAAAGGCGCAGGCAAAAAGATGCATCTTTTCCATCGCTTGCACGTGGGCCAGCGCCTGACGTCAACGGTCGAAACGCTGCTGCTCCACGTCGACCTCGCAACGCGGCGCTCGTCCGAGCCCTCCGACGAGGTCACCAAAACGCTCGCCGGTTTCGCGCATGCCCACGCCATCCTTGATCAACCGGACACGTTTCTGACGTCCTGAGGCTCGGCTCCTTCATCTGGCCCAAAATATCCCGGGGGGTCGCGCAGCGACGGGGGCAGAGCCCCCTCTGCCCTCAGCCTCCCCAAGGCCCGTGCTGATCCTCTTCGCCCGTGTCCAGCCGGACGAAGCCATGCGCGCCGAAGAAATCCCGCTGCGCCTGGATCATGTTCGCGGTCCCACGCGCGGTGCGCATCGTGTCGAAATACCCCAGCGCCGCTGACAGGGCAGGCACAGCAATCCCATGGGCCATCGCGCGTGCAACGAACAGGCGGAGCGATGGCGCGTGGGTTTCGAGCAGGTCGGCGAAATAGGGTGCCAGCATCAGGTTACGCTCGGGCTCCTCGCCCAGGGCCGTTGCCATATCGTTCAACATCTCCGAACGGATGATACAGCCTTCGCGCCACACCTTGGCAACCTCGGGCATCGGCAAGGACCAGTCATAGGTCGCCCCAGCGCGGCCCAAAAGGTCAAAGCCTTGGGCATAGCACATGATCTTTCCGGCAATCAGCGCGCCTTCAAGCGTGGCATCGTCTAGCGCGTCGTCATCGGCAATCGGCGCGGCACCAAACCGATCCTCGCCTGCTTTTCGCGTTTCGATGAAAGCCGACATGTTGCGTGCGGCCACAGCGGCGTCGATCACAGGGATCGGCGCGCCGACCTGCTGGGCTTCGATAACGGTCCAGCGGCCCGTTCCCTTTTGACCGGCCTTGTCGAGGATGACGTCGAGCATCGGCTTGCCGGTTTCGGGGTCGTTATACCCGCCGATCTTTCCTGTGATCTCAACAAGGTAGCTTTTGAGCGGGCCTTCATTCCAGCGATCAAACATTGCACCAATGTCGCCTGCTGACCGCCCCACCCCATCGCGAAGATAGCCATAGACCTCGGCGATCATCTGCATGTCGGCGTATTCGATGCCGTTGTGCACGGTCTTGACGAAATGGCCCGAGCCGGTCTCGCCCATCAGCGTCGCACACGCCTCACCCTCATATTTCGCGGCAATCGCGGTCAGGATCGACGCGACCCGGTCCCAGGCCGCCTTGTCGCCGCCCCCCATGATCGACGGGCCATGGCGCGCACCTTCTTCGCCGCCCGAGACCCCAATGCCAAGGTAAGGCACGCCAGCCTCGACCGCCTCTGCGGCGCGCCGGTTGGTGTCGTGGAAATTGGCGTTGCCCGCGTCGATGATCATGTCGTCATCATCCAAAAGCGGGCGCAGCGCTTCGATCTGCAGGTCGACGATTTCCCCTGCGGGGACCATAAGGATGATGGCGCGGGGCGGCTTGATCGCGGCGATCAGGTCTTCAAGGCTGGTGGTCGCAACCATGTTCCCGGCAAGATCGCCCGCCTTTTCCATCAACGCCTCGGTGCGCGACGCGGTGCGGTTATAGACCGCGATCCGAAAGCCCTTCTCAGCGATATTGAGCGAAAGCGCGGCACCCATTGTGCCAAGGCCGATGAGGCCGATATCTGCGTCTGCCATGGGATCTCCGGAGCAAGTTGGACCCAATACCTAGGCCCTGCCCGAGCAAGCTACAACTCCTCCATCGGTCCAGAAATACTTCTGGGGGTGAGGGGCCGACCCAAAAGGTCCATTGGACCTTTTGGGGACCCCGAACGGGGCAGAGCCCCCAGCCGCCTTATCTGATCGCCAGCCCGTCGGCATCGAAGAAGTGCGTATCCGGCGCCGAGAATGTCAGGCCAACAGTGCTTCCCGGCTCAAAGCCGCGTGAGCCATCGGTCCGGATTGTCACCTGTTCCCCGGCGACATCCACGATCACGAACGTGTCCGCTCCAAGGTATTCCAGCACGTCGATGGTCGCGTCGCATTGCCCGGTCCCGGCTTCACCGATGGTGATGTGCTCGGGCCGGATACCGACCTTGACCGCAGCACGATCGCCCGCGAACGCCGCACCACGGCCACCGGCCATGGTGAACTGACCATTTGCCGTCGAGCAGGGCATGACGTTCATCTTGGGCGAGCCAATGAACTGCGCCACGAAGAGGTTCGCGGGGCGTTCGTACAGTTCTCGCGGCGTGCCGATCTGGGCGATCGTGCCGAATTCCAGCACCACGATCCGGTCGGCCAAGGTCATGGCTTCGACCTGGTCGTGGGTGACGTAGATCATCGTGGCCTTGAGCGACTGGTGCAGCTTGGCGATCTCGTAACGCATCTCCACGCGCAGCGCGGCGTCGAGGTTCGACAAGGGTTCGTCAAAGAGGAACGCGGTGGGGTCGCGGACGATCGAACGGCCGATGGCCACACGCTGACGCTGTCCGCCCGAAAGCGCCTTCGGGCGACGGTCGAGGTAATCGTCAAGCTTCAGCTTAGCCGACGCGGCGTTCACCTTCTCTTCGATCTCGGCCTTGGGAGCGCCAGCGGTCTTTAGCGAAAAGCCCATGTTGTCACGCACCGACATATGCGGATAGAGCGCGTAGGACTGGAACACCATGGTCAGGCCACGCTTGGCAGGCGGGTCCGAGGTGACATCCTTGTCGTCGATCAAAAGCGCCCCGCGGCTGATTTCTTCCAGACCGCCGATCATCCGGAGCAGGGTCGATTTCCCGCAGCCCGACGGGCCCACGAAGACCACGAACTCACCGTCCTCGATGTCGAGGTCGACACCTTTGATCACCTGTACTTCGCCGAACCATTTCTCGACTTTATCAAGCTTGATGGCACCCATCATGCACCCCCTTTCGTGGCTGTGGGGCTTGCCCATCTCAGCCAGATTGCTGCTGTCCACGAAAACGCACCGCCACCAGCGGGGCTGCCATCCATGGGATCATAGTATTCAACGAAGCCGTGCTCGGCGATGAGGTCCGCGGTTTGCGACCGAAGCCGTTCGGCGTGCTCGGTATGGCCCATGTCCGCAAGGCCCCACGCAATTAGCGCATTCATCATCCCCCATGTCGGCCCGCGCCAGTAACGAAGCGAATTGAACCGCTTGTCGGAGACGTCGAGGCTCGGCACCGGATACTTGTGGGTCTCGAAGGACCGCTCGAGATTGGCGAGCATCTTGTCGTTCTCAAGACCGGCGTACCAGTTGAGGTAGGACGCGTTTGTGAGCGCATTGGCGAAGTTGCCCGTACGCACGTTGCGGGCGTCGTAGTAGCCCTCGGCCTCGTTGAAGAGCGAGGCGGCCCCGGCTTCCAGCGTTGCGATCAGGTCGTCGATCTCGCCTGTGGCCTCCCCGATGGCTTCGCCGAGGAACTTGAGGTCCCGGCAGGCGCGCAGAAGTATGAAGGTCAGCGTCGGGTCGGCGACGCGGAACGGCGCCTCTTCCGAGAGCCTTGCCGCGTCCCAGTCAAGGCGTCGACCGCGCTGGACGAGCCAGATGAAGCGGTCGTAGTCCTCCTTGGTGGGGCGCATGGACGGGTTGACGTGGCCCGTATCGCGACGGGTGTATTCGCCAACGCCAACCGGGTCGATGGCGGCCATCGCCTCGTCCCAGTCGGGCGCGTTATCGCGTCCGCTTTCCCAAGGGTGTGTCGTGAAGACCGCGCCCTGATCGGTACGCCAGTTCACCCACCAGCTGTGCCAGGCCAGAAGCTTGGGATAAAGCGCTTTTACATGCGCCTCTCCCGCTGCCTTGTCCTGTTCCCAGATTGTGCGCATGAACGTTGCGGCGACGGCGGGCTGGCTGATGCCAGAGGACTTGATCGGGCCGACCCCGCTCCACACGTCCGGCCCGGGATAGTAGCCCGGATCGTCCTTGTGGAAGAGGATATGGGGCACCATGCCGTCTTCCCATTGCCCCGACATGAGCGTGTGAAGCTCTTCCCAGGCGCGGTCGAGGTCATAGCTGGCGATGCCCCAGGCGGTAAAGGCGCTGTCCCAGTTCCATTGGTAGGGATAGAGCCCGTTGGTCGGGATCGTATAGCCGCCCCGGTCGTTCCCTTTCAGGATCGCGCGGGCCTGTTCGTCGAGTTCTTTGATCGGTGTCATAAGGCTCATCCTTTCACCGAACCTGCTGTGAGGCCTTTGGTCATAAACTTCTCAAGACCAAGGAAGATGATCATGATCGGAAGCGTGGCGACCACGGAACCGGCCATGAGGTGCTGTCGAGGCACTTCGGACGAGTTCAGCGATGCGATGCCGCGCGTCAGCGTGAACTTGGATGGATCATCCAAGAGCATGAAGGCCAGAAGGAACTCGTTCCATGCGATCATGAAGACGTAGAGCGAGACCGATGCCATGGCCGGGAGCGACAGCGGCAGTGTGATCTTCCAGATCACGGCCAACCGGCTGAGCCCGTCCATCAGACCGGCTTCTTCTACTTCTGCGGGCAGGCCGCGGAAGTAGCCCTGCAGCATGTAAAGCGCCACGGGGATCGTCGTCACCGGATAGATCATCAGGATGCCGATGATAGTGTTGCGCAAGCCCGTCACCGAGAAGGCGATGTAGATCGGCAGCGCGAGAACGATCATCGGGACCATGTAGATCAAGAGGATCGAACGCGAGAAGGCCGCCCGTCCTTTGAACCGGAGTCGCGCGACCGCATAGGCGCCCGGCACGCTGAATGCCAGCGTGATGAACACCGTCAGGACCGACACGATGAACGACGTCAGAAGATAGTCGCCGAAGTTGAAGTCCCGGAAAAGCTCGACGTAGGACCGGAAGAGGTCCGTGCCGCGCGAGATATCAATCGTGAAGTCCAGCGGGTTGGCCAGCAATTGCTGCTGGTTCTTCAGGCTGGTCATGACCATCACGTAGAACGGGATCAGGACCATGGCGGTGAAGAAGACGTAGCCAAAGGCCGTCATGAAGCGGATGACGCTTTCCTCGAACGGATGCCGTCCGGTCGGACCGTACGGCAGGCCGCGCAACATGATCTCGATCGGATAGGCGCTGAAGACAACGAAGAGCGCCCAGGCGATGACTGTCCAGAAGAGGTTCAGCCCAGAGGTGACCAATGCCGGTCCGAAGAGGAGGAAGGCGGCGACGGGGAGGATGCCGAGGATCGCACTGACGATAATGCGCGACTGCCTTGAGCGTTCGCCGTCTTCCAACCAGACAAAGCCAAGCCAGGCTCCGAAGATCAAAGAGGAAAGGACCACCGGCACAACCGCCGCGCCACTGGCGAAAGACACCAGGACTGCGACCGTGATGGCCATTGTGAGAGTCCAGAGAGCACCGATAAGGGGCCCGGTGACGTATCCATACCAGAGCGGTTTCATAGGCCCTCCTCCTGAGAGATGTAGCGGAAGAAGAAGAAGCTGAAGGCGAGGAGGACGCAGAAAATCACCACGGCCACCGCGGCCCCGGCCCCGATGTTCGAGACGGCGAAGGCCTGTTCATAAACGTTCACGGTCAGAGTTCGGGTGCCGGCGTTACCGCCTGTCAGCAGGAAGATGTCGTCAAACTTGTTAAAGGTCCAGATGAAGCGAAGCAGGAACAGGACCGAAAGGATACCGAGAAGCTGCGGCAGGCTCAGGAACCAAAACTGTTGGAAGGGCGATGCCCCGTCCATATCGGCGGCTTCGTACATATCCGTGTCGATCGACTGCATCCGGGCAAGGATGAAGAGGAACGAGAGCGGGAAGTAGCGCCAGATCTCGAACACGGTGACCATGATCAGAGCCAGGGGTCGTTCGCCGAAGAAGTTGATGGGGCTATCGGTGACGCCCATCTGCACAAGGAGCGCGTTGACGGAGCCTGAGAAGGGATCAAAAAGGATGATCCATGTGAAGGCCACGGCAATGACGGGGGCCACGTAGGGGAAGAGGAACAGTCCCCTCAGGATCCCCTGCCCTCTGAATTCCTTGTTCAGGAGCAGTGCCGCGAAAAGACCAGCGAGAAGCGCGCCGATGGTGCCGACGACGGTGTAGAACGTCGTGGCCCAGAGCACTTCGAGGAATTCGTCGCCATCGAAAATGCGTGTGAAGTTGTCGAGCGTGAAGGTGGAGTTCGTCAGGATGTTATTGGCCTGTCCGACCATGGTCGGCTCGCCGCCTTCGATGGCCTCTTCGGCGGCGTCTTCGTCAAGACCGCCAACGTCGATCGGGATTTCGATATCAAGACGCTGGCCCGGTTCAAGATCGCCGATGCGGCAGAGGATGTTGCCGCCATTGATCTCGCAAAGGTCGGGCGCCGTGCCACGAACGGTCACGTCTGACGGAAAGCTGTCGGTCAGTTCGACGCCGAGGATCGGCTCTTCTTGGCTGGAGTTCCGGATGCGATAGCGCACCTCGTACTCACCTGGATCGCCGCGCAGACTTTCGCGGACCACAGGGGTCGGCGGGCGCAGGTCTTCGAGGCCAATCGGTTTGAAACTGATCCAGAAAATCGCAAGGAGCGGCAGGATCACAACGATAGAGACACTGGCAATCGTGGGGAACAATAACCCCCAGGCAAGGCGTGCTTCACGGCGCGCCAGAGGGCCCGTACCCGTTGGCGGTTGAGGCGTACTCATCGCAGAGTCCTCCCGGTAAATTTTCTGGGTGTCGGGCGGCGACAGATTGCGCCGCCGCCCGGGGTCGACTTAGTCGAGCTCGGCGAGCTCGGCGTTCATCTTGGCCACGGCCTCGGCGGCCGTGATTTCGTCGTCGATGTATTCGCGCACAACGCGGTTGATCACCTGAGAGTTGATGATCTTGGAGGCCAGCGCGAGCTGACCTTCAGCCACGCCCCAGCGCTTGCCCACGTCCAGACCCGAGACGATGTTCTCGATGACAGCTGCGTCATAGAGGTCGCCCAGCGGTGCCTTGCGGTCGACGCCAACGTCCAGACCAGCCCATGCTTCAGTGAACGCGCTTGGGTTGTCGGCGGTGCCGCGACGGATCGGGAACTTGCCTTCTGGTGCGATGGCAAGCGTTTGGGTGTAGCCCTCGTTCACGGCGTAGGCCACGAACTCGGCCGCATCATCGGTGTCGGCATCTGCGGTGATGCCGAAGTAACGGCTATCAGCCCAAGCAGCACCATCGGGGTTCGACGGACCAGCAAAGTTCGTGATGAAGCCGGTAGCAGCGGCCAGATCACGGGTCGTTGGATCGTCATTGATGGTTGGTGGAGCGCTGTCGCGCAGACCGGCCAGTTCGTCCATGATGAAGGGCGACCAGATGATCATTGCGGCCTGTCCAGCAAAGTAGACCGAACGCGACTGATCCCAGTAAAGCTCGCCCGGAGGCGATGCTTTGGCGATGGCCTTGTAGAAGTCCAACGCTTCGATCGTTGCAGCTTCGTCGAAGCCCGAGAAGCCCGATCCGTCCACCGGCGATGCGCCGTTGGCGAGAAGGACATGCTCCAGCATCTGGCTCATGTAGCCTTCGTCGACTTTGGTTGCGGCCACAAAACCGAACATTTCTGGCGGGTTGTGGAGCGCTTCCACAGCAGCCAGGACGTTGGCATAGTTGGTCGGCGCTTCGAGGCCAGCGGCATCAAAGAGGTCCTTGCGGTAAACGACCATTTGGGTCCAGCCATCAACCGGAACACCGGCGATGCCGTTTGGCGTCGATGCCATGGCAACCGGGCCAGGGGCAAACGTATCTGCGCCAAGCTCTTCAAAGACCTCCATCGCGGCCTCGTCGTCAAGGATGCCGGCTTCGACCCATGGGAGGGCATACGATAGCGGGAAGTAGATGACGTCGGGCAAGTCGCCTGCAGCGAAGGCAGCCGTTGCGCGCGTGCCAAGATCGCTTTCTTCGACCGGAATCATCTCGACTTCGATACCGGTCTGAGCGGTGAATTCGGCCGCCATCGTTTGCTGCCGTTCTAGGCGCTCGGGTTGGTTTTCAGTGGTCCAGACCCGAATTTCGGCCTGTGCTGCGCTGACCATCGTCAGGGCAAGGGCCGTGCCTGCAAGCAGGCGGGCTGTGGTCTTGAGTTTCATGTATTGCGTCCTCCCAATTGTTGTTTGTGCATTCAGTTTAAAGCTGCGGCGGAGCTCCGCTCGACAAACCGGGCGGGGCCCAGTTCACGAAGGTTCTCCGGCGCTTCGCCGCGGATGCGCCGGATAAGCAGCGAAGCCAGACGCGCGCCCGCAAGGCGGTTGTCGACTTCGTAAGTGGAAAGCGGTGGGTTGGCGTAGGCGCCAATCGTCGTCCCGTCATATGAGATGACAGAGATGTCTTTGCCGACGCGCAAATCACGCTCGGCGGCGGCCTGATAAAGGCCAAGGGCACCGATATCGACAGCAGCAACAACTGCGGTCGGTGCGTCGCTCAAACCAAGCAACTTGCGACCCGCTTGAAGGCCATTCTCGTGGTCCGCGCAGTTGCGCACCACAAGTGCCGCATCAAAAGGCAGGCCCACCTTTGCCAGGCCGTCGCGATAGCCCTTGAGGCGAATTTCTGAATAATAGTACCCGTCCTGCCCAGCGATATGGGCGATCCGGCGATGGCCGAGGGCAAAAAGACGCTCGACCGCCTCGGACATCGCATCCTCACCAAGCACATCATACCAAGCGCAACCCGCATCATCTGCTGTGCGGCCGAACAGGACGAAAGGCACATCGAGCGAGCGCAAAAGAGTAACACGCGGATCGCGTGTCCGGGTCCGTGGCAAAACGAAACCGTCAACTTTGCGCTCATCCACAAGGCGGCGGTAGACGTCGCCAACCTCGTCTTCGACATCGGCATTTGCAACGGCCAGTGTCCAGTTCTGCGAACCGGCTTCTTCGGCCATACCCGCAAAGAATTCGGACAAGAATGGGCGGTATCCATCGTGTAGATCAGACTGGACGACCAACCCGATAGAGCGCGTGCGTCCTGTGCGTATAGCTTGCGCCTGACTCAAAGGGCGATAGCCCATAACCTCGGCCTGGCGTTTGACCCTTGCACGTGTCGCCGGGGAAATATCTGGGTAGTCGTTCAAGGCGCGAGAAACTGTGCTTTTGGTAAGACCAAGATGACCGGCAAGGTCATTGATCGTCACCCGCCGCCGCGGTCGCGCTTCCACATTTCGGAGTGGTCTTGAGACCATCTTGAATTTCCTCCCGACTCAGAAATTCACTTCCGAAACCGGTTTCGGCAATTGTTTTTTGCGTACACGCTCGGATTTGATCATTTTCTGACCCACATCAGTACGGGTGTGTGCAGCAAAACAAGCGACTTGGATAGGCCAGCATCGCTTAGGTTTCAAAGGATCTTTGCAGGTTCGAGACGCTTGCATCGCACATCTGATGCAAGCGTCCCTACTAGACAGGAATGGGTGGGTAAGAGCGCGACTGCAGCCTCCCGAAAGTCCCCAACCGCGCGCGCTCATATCCTGACGAGTGCACTTTCTTTGGGTGCAACCCGCGCTATGTCTAGCGGTCGGGAAAAAAGCAAACAATCGACCGAAAGACAAAGTCGCATGCAAAAAATCAATATGTCGACGATCGATGCCCATAAGCTTCGTCTTCTCGTTGCCGTCTATGAATCTGGCTCGATCAGCAAGGCGGCGGCGGAGTTCGACCTCAACCAGTCTACAGTCAGCCATACGCTGGAAAGACTGCGCGAAGCCATTGGCGATCCGCTTTTCGTGAAAGCCGGTCGCGGTATCGAACCAACGGAAGCGCTTGTCAGCATCATCCCCCGGGTTCGCTCGATCTTAGCTGAAATCGAGGGCCTGATCGTTACTGGCGACTACGACCCGGAGGCCGAAAAAGACGCTTTTAGCTTGGCCATTTCAACGCCGTCTTTGTTACCGGATATGCGGGCATTACAGAGGCTTATCGCCGAAAAGGCCCCCTCGGCACGCCTTGAGCTGAAGCGTCTTTCCAGTAGTGAGGATCTGAATGCCTATCTCGACCCGCGCCGCGCAGACGTTGCGATCGCACTGGCAGCACGGACGTACTCTCCGGTCCTAAACCATTCGCCTTATTCAACGGATCGTATGGTGATCTACTACGATCCGGAGTGTCGCGATCCTGTTTTGACCGAGGATGACTATGTGAACGCCAGTCATGGTGTCGTCGACCACGGAAGTGGGGGACGAACTGTTTTGCAGGACGACCTCAAGCGTCTCGGCCTGAAACGCAAGATCAACCTGACTGCCCCAACTTCATCGATGCTTGGAGAGTTCATCAGGGGCACTGACTTGATCACGACAATGCCCGCGCGGATGGGGGAGGCCGTGTATGGCACGTTGGCAAGTTGCGAGCCGCCATTTGCCCTTTCGCCTCTCAAGTACGACCTCGTTTGGCACCGGCGGATGGAGCATTCGGGCCGGAACCAATGGCTGCGTGACCGGGTTTTGGCAGCGCGGGACGTCGCCCATCCTTAAATGCAAACGGGCACCGAATTGCTTCGATGCCCGTAGATACGTTTTTTAGGTGGTTATCAGGCCAGATCGTAGCGATCCGCCATCATCACCTTGGTCCATGCCGCCACGAAGTCCTTCACGAACTTCTCTTTCGCGTCGTCCTGGGCATAGACCTCTGCCAGCGCGCGCAGTTGCGAGTGCGACCCAAAGATCAGATCAACGCGCGTGGCTGTCCACTTCTTGTCACCCGTCGCGCGGTCTTTGCCTTCGAAGGCATCGGCGGCTGCCGTCAGCGGCGCCCACACGGTGCCCATGTCCAACAGATTGACGAAGAAGTCGTTCGACAGAGTGCCTGGTTTATCGGTCAGCACACCGTGATCCGTGTTCCCCGTGTTGGCGCCAAGCGCCCGCATCCCGCCGATCAGCACCGTCATTTCCGGTGCAGAAAGACCAAGGAGGTTGGCCTTGTCGACAAGCATCTCTTCTGCCGAGATGCCCAGCGCACCTTGGCTGTAGTTGCGGAACCCGTCCGCGATCGGCTCAAGCGGGCCGAAACTTTCTTCGTCGGTTTGCTCTGCCGTCGCATCGCCACGTCCACCGGTGAACGGAACTGAGACATCGACACCGCCTGCCTTTGCCGCCGCTTCAACGGCCGCGTTGCCAGCAAGAACGATCAGGTCTGCCATAGAGACGGCCTTGCCGAACCCGGCTTGGATCCCTTCCAGTGTTTTCAGAACACCTTCGAGTTCCGCCGGATCGTTGGCTTCCCAATCCTTCTGCGGAGCCAGACGCACGCGAGCGCCATTGGCCCCGCCGCGCTTGTCCGAACCACGGAACGTCGAGGCCGAGGCCCAAGCCGCCTTGACCAGTTCGGAAACCGAATGGCCAGAAGCAAGGATCTGTTCCTTTAGCGCCGCTGCATCCGCATCCGACACCTCGGGCCCTGCAGGGATCGGATCCTGCCAGATAAGCTCTTCAGACGGGACAAGCTTGCCAAGGTAGCGGTGCTTGGGGCCCATGTCGCGGTGCGTCAGCTTGAACCAAGCGCGTGCGAAGGCATCAGCGAACTCATCTGGGTTCGCATGGAAACGCTTGGAAATTTCGATGTAGGCCGGGTCGGTACGCAGCGCCATATCAGCCGTCGTCATCATGATATGAGTTTTGCCAGCGCCGTCAGCCGTCGGGGCCATGTCCTCTTCTTTCAGACCCTTGGGCTGCCACTGATTTGCACCGGCTGGGCTCTTGGACAGTTCCCATTCATAGCCAAAGAGAACGTCGAAATAGGACATGTCCCAGGTCGTTGGCGTCGGGGTCCAAGCGCCTTCTATACCTGACGTGATCGTGTCCACGCCTTTGCCTGAGCCGTGGCTGGACAACCAACCAAGACCTTGCGCCTCAAGCGCACCGGCCTCGGGTTCTTCGCCCACATGTGCCGCATCCCCAGCACCATGTGCCTTGCCAAACGTGTGACCACCGGCAACCAAAGCGACGGTTTCCTCATCGTTCATCGCCATACGTGCAAACGTGTCCCGGATGTCATAGCCCGACGCCATCGGGTCAGGGTTGCCGTCAGGACCCTCAGGGTTCACGTAGATCAGGCCCATCTGAACAGCGGCCAGCGGGTTCTCAAGTTCACGCTCGCCCGAGTAGCGGCTGTTTTCCTTATCGGACGTTGCGAGCCATTCCTTTTCCGAACCCCAGTAGACGTCCTCTTCCGGCTCCCACACATCCGGGCGACCGCCGGCAAAGCCGAACGTCTTGAAGCCCATGGATTCGAGCGCGACGTTGCCGGCAAGGATCATCAGATCGGCCCAGCTGAGCTTGTTGCCATACTTCTGCTTGATCGGCCAAAGGAGACGACGCGCCTTGTCGAGGTTGCCGTTATCGGGCCAGGAATTGAGCGGGGCAAACCGCTGCTGACCCGCACCTGCACCACCGCGACCATCGGTCGTGCGGTAGGTGCCCGCACTGTGCCACGCCATACGGATGAAGAACGGGCCGTAGTGACCATAGTCTGCAGGCCACCAGTCCTGGCTGTCTGTCATCAGCGCGGTCAGATCGGCGACAACGGCATCCAGATCCAACGATTTGAACGCTTCGGCATAGTCGAAATCCGGATCCATAGGATCGCCCGCAGGCTGAAACTGATGCAGGATTTTGAGGTTCAGCTGCTCAGGCCACCAGTCCTTGTTCGACTGGATCGCATGGGTCGTGTGCAGAACCGGGCACTTGCCGGAGGCGTTGTCGCTGCCGTCCATCATGGGGGTATTCTCCGCTGGTTGGGGTTTCGTATCTAGAATCGTTCTAGCAAATCGTATCGATTAGCTAAAGTTGCTATTTCTGATTGCAGTGATAGGTTTTTCTTATGGATAGATTCACCCTTCGCCAGCTCAGGTATTTCGACGCTTTGGCGCGGCAAGGCCATTTTGGCCGTGCTGCAGATGTTTCGGCAATTTCTCAGCCTGCCCTTAGTTTGCAAATCTCTGCCCTCGAAGACGCTTTCGGAACACCGCTTTTTGAACGTGGTTCGCGGGCAGTGCGTTTGACCGGTTTTGGCGAGGAAATCGCAGAGCGGATTCGCGGGATATTGCGAGCGGCGGACGAGCTGAGCGAAGTGGTCCGCGCCGCTGAAGCCGGGGCCGTTGGGAGGCTGCGCCTTGGAATAATCCCGACGATCGCTCCTTATCTTTTGCCTGACATTCTTGCACGGCTTGGGGACGAGTTTCCAAGTCTAGATGTGCACGT
>CAZWZG010000039.1:0-3316 GCA_964638245.1 uncultured Rhodobacterales bacterium | reverse complement strand
TGCCTGACATTCTTGCACGGCTTGGGGACGAGTTTCCAAGTCTAGATGTGCACGTACGCGAGACTATCACCGACAGACTGATTGCCGATCTTCACGACGGAAAACTGGATGCTGCCATCGTCGCATTGCCAGTCTCCGAAACCGCTCTGACCGAAGTAGCGCTGTTTGAAGAAAAGCTACTTCTCGTTCGCGCCCAAAAGGACGCGAAAGCGCCTGTGCCCGACGCGGAAACTCTCGCAGAGATGCGGTTGCTTCTTCTCGAAGAAGGGCATTGTTTTCGAGATCAAGCGCTCAGCTTTTGTAGCATCGGAGCCAAACGTGACGGGCTAGATGGATCGTCCTTGTCTACGCTTGTCCAGATGGCCGCCGCAGGGCTTGGTGTGACCTTCATTCCCGAGATGGCGCGAAAAGTCGAAACGCGCTCGACCCCTGTGGCCATCGCCGATCTTGGCCCGTTGGGGCCAAAGCGGACCGTCGGAATGGTCTGGCGCAATTCGAGCCCCATGGCCGCTCAGTTGAACGATATTGCCAAAGTTGTCCGGCGCGCAGCGTGCGACACAGGATTGGTTTCGGGCGACGAGTGATCAAGGCGTGACAGGGCCGCCCTCGGCGAGAGAGCGTGCCGCAGCGTCCGCGAGGCGCTGTGCCCGCAATCCATCCTCGGCCGACGGCGACGGCGCCGTTCCCGCCGTCACAGCGTCCAGGAAATGCTCCAGTTCGCGGACATAGGCGTCCGCATATCGCTCGAGGAAAAAGTGAACATTCGGAGCGCTGATAAAGCCGGCCTCGCCAGCATGTTCCACGCTGGTTTCGCGAATGTTCTTGGCCGCCAGCATACCTTTGCTGCCATGCACTTCGATCCTCTGGTCATAGCCGTAGGTGGCGCGGCGAGAGTTTGTAATCTGGCACACCGCCCCGGAAGCCGTCGTCATGGTCACGGCCGCAGTATCGACATCGCCCGCGGCGCCAATCTTTGGGTCCACCATGCAAGATCCGACCGCGTAAACGCTGGTTGGCTCTTCGCCCAAAAGGAACCGCGCCATGTCGAAGTCGTGGATCATCATGTCCCGGAAGATTCCCCCGGAGTGAGGGATGTACTCGATCGGGGGCGGACCGGGATCGCGGGAGGTGATGATCACCTGCTCGATCGCGCCGATCGTTCCCTTGCGCAGTTCAGCTTCGACATGGGCAAAGTTCGGGTCAAACCGGCGATTGAAGGCCGTTAGGAACGGAACACCTGCCTTTGCCACGATGGCCGCACATTCCGCAGCACGCTCGGACGACAAATCCACCGGCTTTTCGCAGAAGATCGCTTTGCCAGCGGCGGCTGCCTTGTGAATGATATCGTAGTGCGTTGAAGTTGGCGTTCCGATAATGATCGCATCGATATCCGCGCTGGCGATCAGCGTGTCGGCATCCCGAACCTCTGCACCGGTTTTTGCTGCCAGGGCTTCGGCCGCCTCTTCAAAAGCATCTGCCACCGCAACCAGCCGGGCGCGGTCCTTGAGGCGCTCAAGGCTCATCGCGTGAACCTGGCCGATCCGGCCGCAACCGAGAATACCGATATGGAGCATGAGCCTAGCCTTCTTTTGGTCCAAGCGCGCGTAAGACACTTCGCGCGGCATGTTTGATCGGGTCTTCGACCTCTTTTAGGATTTGGACGCGGTCGAAGCGTTCATCGTCGCGCGCGACCGATGCCCGCAATGCTGCGCCAAAGGCCATGCGTAGTTCGGTGCCAATGTTGAACTTGCAAATACTCGAACCGTGGGCGAGCGCGCTACGCTGGGCCACAGGCACGCCTGAGCCGCCGTGGATGACGAGCGGGACATTGGTCACAGCTTCGATGGCGCGGATGCGATCCTCGTCAAGACCACCTTCTTTGTTTTGCTGGAGATGCACATTGCCAACCGAAATCGCCATCGCGTCCACACCGCTTTGCACGGCGAATTTCGCGGCTTCTTCGGGATCGGTGCCCAAGCTTTCATCGCCATTGTCATAACCCACGAAACCGATCTCGCCCTCGCAAGAGATGCCCGCCCCATGGGCCATTTCGGCGATCCGGGCGGTTTCGTCGATGTTCTCGTTGAGCGGTTTCCGCGAGCCATCGAACATGAGCGACGTGAACCCAGATTCTAGCGCTTCCTTGCATTCTTGATACGTATACCCGTGGTCCAGATGGATCACCGTCGGCACCGAAACGCTTTCCGCCAAATTGCGCATCATCGCCCCCAGCACGGGCAGCGGCGTATGACCGCGACAGGACGGACCGGCCTGCAGGATCACCGGCAACCCCTCGGCCTCGGCAGCATGGGCATAGGCGCGCATGTCTTCCCAGCCGAGACACACCAACCCTCCCACGGCGTAGCCGCCCTTCAGCGCTGGCTGAAGGACTTCCGAGAGCGGCGCAACCGTCATTTGAACTTCGCCACCATGTCCAGAATGCCCGGGATCGTGTGCAGCTGATCGGCGTGCGTGGGCTGGAAATACTGCTTCAGGCTGCGCTGGCTCAGGCCGCCAAGGATGGTGAAGTAGTACATCTCATAACCCGGCAGCACCGCGCAGGGGTGGTAGCCGTTGTCGAGACAAATCGTGGAGCCATCGACGATGTGATAGGCATCGCCCGGCTCGTTATCGACCCGCTGGAGCATCTGTACGCCGGATCCATAGTTGGGCCGGAAACGGAAGTTGTACGTCTCATCATGGCGCGTCTCGATCATTTCGCCATCGTCCCCGGGGCGGTCGGTGTCGTGCTTGTGGCTGGGAAATCCGGACCAGCCCCCTGCCCCAACGGTATAGAGCTCGCTGACCAGAAGGCGACCAACCTTGCCATGTTGTTTCTGACCTAGAATGTGCTTTATCTTGCGGTGGGTCTTGGTGTCGTCCGAGCCGTACTGGACCAGATCGAGTTCGTCCTCACGTACCGCAAACGGTTCAAGCACCTCGTCGAATTTAGCCCCTGCGATGAACACTTCTGCCGCATCGGACTGACAGGTCATCGTGGCCGTCAGGCCGGTTGGAACATAAACGCCTTCTGGCTCGCCATCCCAGACATCGACGCCACGCCCGCCAAGGTCCTTGGCCGTAAGCCCGCCGACCTCAACCGTGATCATGCCGGTGGCCGGGACGATGCAGGTCTCGTATCCGGGCACGGTCGAGACGAAGGTATCGCCCTTCGTCAGCTTGACGATGTTGAAGAAGTTCAACGGAACCGTCTCGTTATCAACATCAACGATTGGCTCGTTCTTGTTGTCATATGGAGCGATATGCATATCAGGCTTCCTCAAATTCGGTGGGGGTGCGTTCGGCCATGTAGGCG
>CAZWZG010000038.1:0-21986 GCA_964638245.1 uncultured Rhodobacterales bacterium | reverse complement strand
GTAATGACCATGCGGCTGCCTTCGCCGAGGCGTGTCAGGAACATCTTCATCTGCATGGTCGTGGCGTTCTGCGCTTCGTCCAGAACGACAAAAGCATTCGACAACGTCCGACCACGCATGAAGGCAAGCGGCGCGATTTCGATCTTCTTGTCTTCACGCAGTTTTGCGACCTGCTTGCCCGGAAGGAAATCGTTCAAAGCGTCATAAAGGGGCTGCATGTAGGGATCGACCTTGTCTTCCTGTGTGCCCGGCAGAAAGCCGAGCCGCTCTCCGGCCTCCACGGCGGGACGTGACAGGATGATCTTGTCGACTTCACCGGCAAGGAACTTGGCCACACCAACCGCAACGGCAAGATACGTCTTGCCGGTCCCCGCGGGACCGATCCCGAAGGCCAGTTCCTTGGCATAAAGAGCCTTCACATAGTCGCGCTGCGCCTCGGTACGCGGCTCAACCAGCTTCTTGCGCGTCTTGATCTCGACCCGACCGCCCTTGAACAATTCCATCTGGTCGCCGTCGCGCGCGCCCGTCCCGGTATCGGAGCCGCCCATACGGATTTCAGCGTCGATCTCGCCTTTGTCGATCCCGCGCCCCGCTTCGATCTTTTCGTAAAGCCCTGTCAGGACCTCGGCGGCCTGATTGCGCGCGTCCTCTTCGCCGATCACGGCCAACTGATTGCCGCGTCGCGGGATCTGCACGCCAAGGGCAGCTTCGATTTGAGCAAGGTTCTTGTCGAACTCGCCGCAAAGCTCAATCAGGATGCGATTGTCGGGGAATTCCAGGAGCGTTTCCTGGACGTGGTCGGTGGGGTCTTTCGGGGTCAATGCGCTGATGGCCAAATACCGCTCCGGTTCGAGGTGTTCGCTTGTCTTAAAGCGATGCTGCCAAGTCCGGCGGCGACGCGCAAGCACATCTATGAGATTGTCATGCAAATGTAACGAAACATGGATGGGTCGAGGGGGCGCTGCCCCCGCTCCTTCGGAGCCCCCCGGGATATTTTCGGCCAGATGAAGCCTACCGGGGAGCGCTGATCACTTCGCCCTTCAGGGAATTCGGCGCGTCTGAGAGAATGCGCACACGGGCGATATCCCCGGTCGTGACGCGATCACTGGTGACATGTACCGCGTGCAAATGGTCGGACTTGCCGCCCATCTGACCTGCTTCACGTCCCGGCTTTTCGAAAAGGACCTCGACCTCTTTGCCGACCATTGCGGCCTGGTGCGCGCGCTGCTGTTCGACGAGAAGGGCTTGAAGCCGCTGCAAACGGTCCGAGGCAACGTCCGCGTCAACTTGCGCGCGCTCTGCGGCGGGTGTGCCGGGGCGGGGAGAGTACTTGAACGAATAGCTTTGGCCGTAGCCAACCGTACGCACCAGATCCAAGGTATTTTCGAAGTCTTCCTCGGTTTCTCCGGGGAAGCCGACGATGAAATCGCCGGAAAGAAGCAGGTCGGGGCGCGCCGCGCGCAGTTTTTCGATGATGGCAAAGTACGTGTCGCGGCTATGGCTGCGGTTCATCGCCTTGAGGATCTTGTCGGACCCAGATTGCACCGGCAGGTGCAGGTACGGCATCAGCTTTTCGACCTCGCCATGGGCCGCGATCAGGGCGTCGTCCATGTCGTTTGGATGGGATGTCGTGTAGCGGATGCGTTCCAGCCCGTCGATGTCGGCCAAAGCATGGATCAGTCCGGCGAGACCACCATCGTGGCCGTGATAGGCGTTCACGTTCTGACCCAGAAGCGTCACTTCGCGCACGCCACGCTCGACCAGATCGCGCGCCTCTGTCAGAACCTGCGCCGCGGGCCGCGACACCTCTGCCCCGCGCGTGTAAGGGACCACGCAAAACGCGCAGAACTTGTCGCAGCCTTCCTGCACAGTCAGAAACGCACTTGGCGCGCGTTTGGCCTTGGGACGGGCGGCAAGGTGCTCGAACTTGTCCTCTTCAGGGAACTCGGTGTCGACCACGCGTTGACCCTTGCCCAGCGCCTGTTCCATTGCCGGAAGGCGGTGGTAGCTTTGAGGACCAACCACCAGATCGACCATCGGCTGACGCTCAATGATCTCGGGCCCTTCGGCCTGCGCCACACAACCGGCGACGCCGATCTTGAGGTCTGGGTTGGCATCTTTGAGCGGTTTGAACCGGCCCAGTTCGGAGTACACCTTTTCCGCCGCCTTTTCGCGGATGTGGCAGGTGTTGAGCAGGATCATATCCGCATCGTCAGGCGTCGCCGTCTGCTCATAGCCCTTCAGCGCCTCGGCCATGCGCTCGCTGTCATAGACATTCATCTGACAGCCGTAGGTCTTGATGTAGAGTTTCTTGGGCTCGGCCATTGGCGGGACTCCTGGATCAGCGGGTCCATTACACCGCCTGAGCGCGCCTCGCAACGCTTGCGCAAGCGACGGGTTCATGGGACGTTTACCAAAAGGGCGACAGAAGACACGCCATGGCATCGAGCGACTACGAAAGCTTTCTCAAGACCGAAGGCGCGGGTCTGATAGGACCCGTGGCGCTGGTGATTGCAGAAGATGATGTCGAGATTGATACAACGATCCGCCACCACCTGTTCTGCGGGTTTAAATCGGTTATCGTTCTATACCCCGAAGGCGTGGACATCCCGGCCAAACTGCACCGCAAGGCTGCATGTTTTGCCTACCCTACGCGCTCGGAAGCGGCGACTGAGCGTGCGGTCGACGCTTTGATCGCCGCGGTGCCCGATGGCACATGGCTCTATTACTGCTATAACGCCGAGTACCTGTTTTACCCCTTTGCCGAGACGCGCCGCGTGTCGGAAATGCTGGAATTCCATCAGGGCGAGCGGCGCGATGCGATGCTGACCTATGTGGTCGACGTCTACGCGGGCGATTTGGACGATGCCCCTAACGCCGTCAGCCTTGAAGACGCCCATCTGGATCGCACCGGCTACTATGCGCTGGCGCGCAATCATGAAGAGGACCACACGCCCAAGGAACGGCAGCTCGATTTCTTTGGGGGGCTGCGCTGGCGATTTGAAGAGCATGTGCCCGAAGCGCGGCGCAAGATCGACCGGATATCCCTCTTCCGGGCCAAACCGGGCCTGAAGCTGCACGCCGATCACACGCTCAATGATGAAGAGATGAACACATACGCCTGCCCGTGGCACCACAACCTGACAGCGGCGATCGCGTCTTTTCGCACCGCCAAGGCCCTGCGGACCAATCCGGGCAGCCGGTTCGATATCAACTCATTTCGCTGGCACAACTCGACCGAGTTCGAATGGCACTCCCAGCAGTTGCTTGATTTGGGGCTGATGGAGCCGGGGCAGTGGTTTTAGGGCCGCGAACCTGACGTGAAACTGTTCTCGGTCAAATCGGTACCGGTGCTTTCATGGACATCCCCCGTTGCGTTAACCCTGCGACCGCCTTTGCGGTCGTTCGTGTTCCTTGTGCTCGGCCTGTTCATCTTTGGGTTGGGCGAGGCGCTGCTTATCGCAGCCGGTGTTGGTGTCAGTCCATGGACCGTGTTTGCCCAAGGCATCACGCACGTCACCGGCTGGAGCGTCGGGTTTGCGACGTTCGTCATCAGTATCGGGGTGTTGACCCTTTGGGTGCCCCTCAAGCAGGTGCCCGGGATCGGGACGATCCTGAACGCGATCATCATCGCGCTGGTGCTTGAATACGTTCTACCATTTCTTCCGCGCTTCGAGGCGCTGGCGGTAAACATTGCAATGGCCGCGCTTGGCGTGCTCGTCACGGGTCTTGGCGGCGCGATCTATCTGATCGCCAACCTCGGACCCGGGCCACGCGACGGCTTGATGACCGGGTTGCAAGGCGTCACGGGTTGGCCGATCGCCCACGTCAGAACAGCGATTGAAATCAGTGTTGTCGTAATCGGATGGCTGCTTGGCGGGACCGTCGGGATCGGGACGGTTCTGTTTGCGTTTGGAGTCGGACCCTCGGTCGCTCTGGGCATGCTGGCGCTGCAGCGCACCTTCGGTCGCGTGCAATAGGTATCGGATCAGGGCAAGGTCAGCGGCGACGCAGCCGGATAACAACGTCCACTTTCGAAATCTCAGCGCCTGCAGGCGCCTCGGGAAGCTTCGCGATTTTCAACTGATCTGCCGGGGCGTCCGTCAGAGCAGCTTCGTCTTCCCAATAGAAATGCGGGTGGTCGTCCATGCGGGTGTCGAAATAGCTTTTTGAGCCGTCAACGGTGATTTCCTGCATGATACCGGCATCACAAAACGCACGAAGCGTGTTGTAGACCGTGGCCAACGACACCTTTTCACCGCTCTCGCTGCTTGCGGCATAGAGGCTTTCGGCCGTCACATGACGGTTCAACCCATCCCCCACAAGAAGCGCTGCCAGCGTCACGCGCTGTTTCGTCGGACGCAGCCCGCCTTTGGCAAGCCAGCTGGTTCCGCGATCGATAGCTGTAGATTCGATGGTCATGGTCCTATCCTCGATTGCCTATATATCGGGGGAAACGCCCAATATTCAAACATTTTCGGCCCCTGCGCGACCACGCCGCGCCCTTGCGCCCCGGCCCGGCTGTGCGCTAGTGGTGGCCCAACTGCGCGACTGACAGCGCGATCGGGGGAGCATTGGCGCATGGCGGACTATCCAAACAGCTTTGACAAGGAAGGGCTTCTGGCCTGTGCGCGTGGCGAATTGTTTGGTCCGGGCAACGCGCAATTGCCCTTGCCACCAATGCTGATGATGGACCGGATCACCGATATTTCGGGCGACGGGGGCGAGCATGGCAAAGGCCATGTCATGGCCGAATTCGACATCACGCCTGACCTCTGGTTTTTCGACTGCCACTTTCAAGGCAATCCGATCATGCCGGGCTGCCTTGGGTTGGATGGCCTCTGGCAGTTGACGGGGTTCAACCTTGGCTGGCGCGGCTGGCAGGGTCGTGGCTACGCACTCGGCGTGGGCGAAGTTAAACTCACAGGCATGGTCCGGCCTGATCGCAAAATGCTCACCTACTACGTCGACTTCACCAAGGCGGTGCAGACACGGCGACTGACCATGGGTGTGGCCGATGGACGGGTAGAAGCGGATGGCGAGACCATCTATCTGGTAAAAGACATGAAGGTCGCTCTTTCTGAGAGCTGATCCACGGGAGACAGCCTTATGCGTCGTGTTGCGGTCACTGGCCTCGGAATCATCTCACCCATCGGCAATTCGGCTGATGAGGTTCTTGCGTCGCTAAAGGCGGGTGCGTCGGGCATCGAAGCCTCGGCCGAAATGGCCGAGCACGGTTTTCGCAGTCAGATCGCAGGCACGCTCAAAATTGACCCGGCCGAGCATATCGACAAACGCACCTACCGCTTCATGGGCCCCGGCGCGGCTTATGCTTATCTGGCTATGGGTCAGGCCATCAAAGACGCGGGATTGACGCCTGAAGAGGTCAGCCATCCAGACACAGGCCTGATCGCAGGCTCGGGCGGACCTTCGACCAGCGCGATGCTGGCAGCGCATCAAACCGTACTGAAGACCGGCGCAACCAAGCGGATTGGCCCCTTCGCGGTACCCAAAACGATGTGCTCGACGGTCTCGGCCAACCTGTGCACGGCTTATCAGATCAAAGGTATGAATTTCTCGATCACCTCGGCGTGCTCGACGTCCCTCCATTGTATCGGCATGGCCGCTCAACAGGTCGCGCTTGGCACACAGGAGATCATGTTCGCGGGCGGTGGCGAGGAGCTGGATTGGACACTGTCGTGCCTGTTTGACGCGATGGGCGCGATGAGCTCGAAGTTCAACGACACGCCAACACGCGCCAGCCGCGCCTTCGACGCCGACCGCGATGGGTTTGTAATTGCTGGCGGCGGCGGCATGGTGGTGCTGGAACCGCTTGAGCGGGCGCAGGCGCGCGGTGCCAAGATCTATGCCGAAGTCACCGGGTTTGGGGCCACGTCCGATGGCGCCGACATGGTCGCCCCCTCGGGCGAAGGCGGTGAACGTGCGATGCGGCAAGCGATCAAGACGCTGCCCGAAGGCCGAAAGGTCGGCTACATCAACGCCCATGGCACATCGACACCTGTTGGCGATGTGGGCGAAGTTGAGGCCGTGCGCCGCGTGTTCGGACAGGGATCGACGCCTCCGATCAGCTCGACCAAATCGATGACCGGACATAGCCAGGGCGCGACCGGCGCACAGGAAGCGATTTACTCGCTTCTGATGCTCGACAACGACTTCATCGCGCCTTCGATCAACGTCGAAAACCTCGACCCCGCGTTGGATCCGTCGGAAATCGCGACCGAATTGAAGGAAAACGCGGGCCTCGACACCGTGATGACGAATTCGTTCGGATTTGGGGGAACCAACGGGTCGATGCTTTTGTCCAAAGTCGGAGGCTGATCCAATGGCAGATCTGATGAAAGGCAAACGCGGGCTGGTAATGGGCGTCGCCAACGAGCGCTCGATCGCTTGGGGCATCGCGTCCGCTTTGCACGCCGAAGGTGCGGATTTGGCGTTCAGTTATCAGGGCGAAGCGTTCGGAAAGCGCGTGGCCCCATTGGCCGAAAGCGTCGGATCAGACGTGCTGGTTGATGTCGACGTGCAGGACGACGCCAGCCTTGATGCTGCTTTCGACACGCTCGCAAACAAATGGGGCGGGCTCGACTTCCTGATCCACGCCGTTGCGTTTTCGGACAAGAACGAGCTGACAGGCCGGTTCATCAACACCAGCCGCGAGAACTTCAAAACCTCGCTTTCGATCTCGTGCTACTCGCTGATCGATGTCTCGGCGCGGGCACGGCCCCTGATGACAGACGGCGGCTCGATCGTGACACTGACCTACATGGGCTCCAACCGCGTCACGCCGTTCTACAACGTCATGGGCGTTGCCAAAGCAGCGCTTGAATCCAGTGTTCGTTACCTGGCCAACGATCTTGGCCCCGAAGGCATCCGCGTGAATGCGATCTCACCAGGCCCGATGAAGACGCTGGCAGGCGCAGCCATCGGCGGGGCACGCAAGACTTTCAAAACGGCCGAAGCCAACGCGCCCCTGCGCGCCAATGCCACGCTCGAAGCCGTCGGCGGAACGGCCGTCTATCTCTGTTCGGATCAGGGTGCATGTACGACGGGTGAGATCATCAACGTCGATGGCGGCTACCATGTTCTTGGCATGGGACAGCCCGAGAACCTTTGATGCGTTGACAGTTGCGCGCGGGGCGCAAAGGTTGGCCCCATGCGAACGATCATTTTCGATGCTTACGGCACACTTTTCGACGTCACCGCGCCGACGCGGATGGCGGGCTTCGGCGATCTGGCCGGACCGGTTTCGGACCTCTGGCGCCTGAAACAGCTGCAATACACGTGGCTGCGCACCATTCAGGGCCTGTATGCGGATTTTGAAACGGTCACGGGCGATGCTCTGGACCACGCGATGGATCAGTACGGACTGGACAACGAAAGCCTTAGAGCCACAGCGATGGCGGCCTACCGCGCCCTGCCCCTTTTCGACGATAGCCAGCCCTGTCTTGATGCGCTGAAAGGCGACCGGCTGGCGATCCTGTCGAATGGAACGGCGTCCATGTTGGGGGATATTCTGAACAAAGCCGGGATCGCGGACCGGTTCGAGGCCGTTTTGTCAGCGGATAGTGTTGGGCTCTTCAAGCCAGCCGAACCGGTTTACGCGATGGCCCCGGACCGTTTGGGCATCGACCCCGAAGACACCTATTTCATTTCGTCCAATGGTTGGGACATCGCGGGCTCAGCGGCCTTCGGGTATCGCGCGATCTGGATAAATCGCGGCGGGCTGGCAATGGACCGGATGCCCGCCGAACCCGAACACGTGCTAGACGGTCTCGCGGGATTGCCCAAACTGCTGGAGAGCCTTTGATGGCAGAGTTCAACGCACCCGACGGCACGCGGCTCTACTTCGAGGAGCACGGCGACCCGAACGGTCTGCCTGTCCTGTGTCTCGCCGGGTTGACCCGGACGACGCGTGATTTCACCTACGTTCGACCGACGCTGGCGGGCACGCGCATGATTGCGATGGACTACCGCGGGCGCGGTCGGTCGGCGTGGGCCGATGCCGAGACCTACACGATCCAGAACGAAGGCGGCGACGCGTTGGCGCTCCTCGATCACCTTGGGATCAGCGCGGCGGCGATTCTTGGGACGTCGCGGGGCGGGCTGATCGGGATCGGGCTGGCGGCGGCGGTGCCGGACCGGATCAACGGTCTGATGCTGAATGACATCGGACCGGTACTGGAACTGGCCGGGCTACAGTCCATCGGCGATTACATTGGCGTGCGGCCCACGGCCCAGACCCATGAAGACATGGCCACAATTCTTGAAAACACTTTCGAGGGCTTCACAAATGTCCCCCGTGAACGCTGGCTAAGCGAGGCGCGTCATCAATATATCGAAACGCCGGACGGGATGGACCTGTCCTACGACCCGGCCTTGCGCGACGGCGTTCTGAAAGCGCTGGCCTCAGACGTGCCCGACGGTTGGCCGCTTTTCGATCTGATCGGTGACATTCCCCTTGGCGTGATCCGCGGGGCCGGGTCCAATCTTTTAAGCGCTGCGACGGTCACGGGAATGCAAGAGCGCCGACCCGACATGATCGTCGCCGAAGTGCCCGATCGCGGACATGTGCCGTTTCTGGACGAGCCCGCAGCGGTGGCGGCAATCACGAGATGGCTGGAGGCCCTTTAATGGACATTGGACGGATCGAAGCGGCGGCAGAACGGATCAAGGGGCACGCACGCGTTACGCCTCTGCTAGAAGCGCCGGGGTTAAACGCGCTGGCAGGACGACGGGTGCTTGTGAAGGCCGAAAGCCTGCAATGGACTGGGTCGTTCAAGTATCGCGGCGCGCGCTCGGCCCTGTCAGCGATGGATGAAGAGACACGCGCCAAAGGCATTCTGGCCTATTCCAGCGGCAACCACGCCCAAGGCATCGCATTGGCCGCCAAGCAGTTCGGTGTGCCCGCGACCATCGTGATGCCCGCGGATGCTCCGGCTTCCAAGGTGGCCAATGTCAAAGCGTTGGGCGGGACTGTTGTACCCTACGACCGCGAAACCGAAAGCCGCGAGGATATCGGAACCGCTCTGGCCAAGGAACAAGGCCTCACCCTCGTTCGACCCTATGACGAACCCGAAGTGATCGCGGGACAAGGGACGACAGGTTTGGAAATCGCTGCGCAAGCCGCCGAGGCGGGCGTTGATGAAGCCGACGTTTTTGTTTGTTGCGGGGGTGGCGGCCTAACCTCAGGCGTCGCACTGGCACTTGAGGCGCGCGCACCGGGCCTGAAGGCTCGCCCCGTGGAACCAGAAGGCTTTGACGACGTGATCCGCTCGCTGGAGGCTGGTGCCCGTCAAACCAACAACCGCCAGGCTGGCTCGATCTGCGACGCCATCGTCACACCAAGCCCGGGCGAACTGACCTTTCCGATCATGCATCGGCTTTGCGGGGCGGGTGTGGTCGTCACCGATAACGAGGCGCTCAACGCAATGTCCGTCGCTTTCCGCCATCTGCGCATCGTGCTTGAACCGGGCGGCGCCGTTGGACTGGCCGCCGCGCTCAAGGCCGGAACCGGGGATGCCGTGATCGCAGTTGCCAGCGGCGGCAACGTCGATCCCGATATTTTCAGACAAGCATTGGACCGCGCATGACCCGTTTCACGATCTCCAGCTTCAACGTCAAAAACCTGATCGGGCCGGACAAAGAGTACTACCGCTTTGAGAAGTACACGCCCGAGGAATACGCGTGGAAGGAAGACTGGCTCGCCGATCAGGTTCTGACAATGGATGCCGATATCGTCTGTTTTCAGGAGATCTTCGAAGAAGACGCGCTCAAAGCCGTCATCAAGGAGGCGGATGCGCGCGGGATCGAGGCAAACGATGCGGTGATCCCGAACCGCTCAAAGCGCTACCACAAAAAGGCGATCTTTCGAAAACTGGCCTACACGCCCTACACCAATGCCACGCTGGCCTTTGCGCCCAATGCAAATGACGGCGGGCCGGGCGAACGCCGACCCGGAGTGGCGATCCTGTCGCGACTGGGGATCGTCGGCGAGCCGGAGATCATTCAGGACATCAACCCCGCCATCCAGATCCCGTTCAAGGAGCTTGGCGGCGCGGATGGCGGCTCCTATCGCCTCTCCCGCCTGTCCCGCCCGATCCTGAAGGTGCGCGTACCCGTAGGGGGCCGTGTGGTCACCGTCTTCACCTGCCATCTGAAATCCAAGCTGGGCGAATACATGACTCCGCCCGGCGAACCGTTCGCACCCGAGGTCGACTTGACCGACTACGATCCGGTAGGTCGCGCCATGGGCGCCCTGCGCGCGGCCGTGCGTCGGATGGCCGAAGCGTGGGTGCTGCGCCGGGCGATCGTGGCCGAACTGGATGCCGGGAACCCAGTGATCGTCACGGGCGACTTCAACGATGGCGAGCATGCAGTGTCCTCGGAAATCATCTCGGGCGAACGACCCTTCAAGAACTACGCGTGGATGCGGCGACACGATGCCAAGGCCGCGAATGACCGCTACTCGCGCGAGGAGAATGAGCAGATCACCGAGGCCGTGGACCGGGCGCGCCTGCGCTCTGCCGAGAAGATGTTCGTCAAGAAATCGGCGCGCGACATGATCTTTACCTCCGCTTTTGGAGGCGTGTTCGAGTCCATCGACCAGATCTATCTGTCGCGCCATTTCGACGGCGACTATACCGGACGGCTCGGCGAAATGGAGTATTTCAGCGTCTTGAACGACCACCTGACCGACGGCTCGCACCCCGAGGCGCCCTACAACAAGCTCGCCTCCGACCACGGTCAGATCATGGCGCATCTCGCACTTTATGATTGAATAATTGACAGTGCCAACTAATATCCTCCCCAGCGTTTGGGAGGACGTCACTCATGGCACGCACGCAAGTCTGCATCATTGGCGGGGGGCCATCGGGACTCTTGCTATCGCAAATTCTGCACCGTGCGGGGGTGGATACGATCGTTCTGGAACGCCGTTCGCGCGACTATGTGCTGTCCAGAATCCGCGCCGGTGTCCTTGAAAGCCACAGCACGAACATGCTGCGCGCCGCGGGCGTTGGCGAGCGCATGGATAGCGAAGGCTATGTCCATGACGGAACACTGCTGGCTGCCGAAAACCGATCTTTCCGGATCGATTTCAAGGAGCTCACCGGATCCTCAGTGATGGTCTACGGCCAGACGCAAGTGACCGAAGACCTTTACGACGCGCGCGACGCCATGGGCGGAACCATCATTCACGGCGTGGATGGTGTCACGCCAAAAGACGTCTACACCGACAACCCCCATGTCCTCTACACCGATGCCGACGGCAACGAACAGCGCATCGATTGCGACTTCGTCGCCGGTTGCGACGGCTTCCACGGCGTTAGCCGCAAGACGATACCGAACACCGTTCTGAAAGAATTCGAGCGGGTCTATCCCTTCGGTTGGCTCGGCGTTCTCAGCGAAACACCCCCGGTTAGCCACGAACTGATCTATGCCAACCACGAACGCGGCTTCGCGCTCGCCTCCATGCGCAACGAGATGCTCTCGCGCTACTACGTGCAGGCCCCCGTCGACGACCCAATCGAGAAATGGACCGACGACGCGTTCTGGGACGAACTCCGACGTCGCTTGCCTGAGGATGCCGCCGACACACTCGTCACAGGACCATCCATCGAGAAATCCATCGCCCCGCTACGATCCTTCGTGGCCGAGCCAATGAAATGGGGCCGGCTGTTCCTTGTCGGCGACGCCGCGCACATCGTGCCACCCACCGGCGCCAAGGGCCTGAACCTTGCCTTCAGCGACGTGCATTACCTGTCAGAAGCGCTCATCGCCTACTATGGGGATGACCAGACGGCGATTGAGGGGTATTCCGATAGGGCGCTGGCGCGGGTCTGGAAGGCGATCCGATTCTCGTGGTGGTTCACGACCACCATGCACCGCTTCCCGGACCAGTCGCCGTTCGAATACAAACTGCAGGTCAGCGAGCTGGCCTATCTGGAAAGCTCAAAAGCGGCCCAGACCAGCCTGGCCGAGCAATACATCGGGGTGCCCTATTGAAGACAGCACGGCTCAACGATCTGGACGTCCACTATCGGGATGATGGGCCGCGCGACGGACCTGCAGTGGTCTTTGCCAACTCGCTCGGCACCGACCTGCGGATGTGGGAACCGATCCTGCCGTTCCTTCCTGAAGGGCTTCGCATCGTCCGCTACGATAAGCGCGGGCACGGCCTGACCGAATGCCCGCCTGCGCCCTATGCCATGGGCGCGCTGGTGACGGACGCAGAACAGCTTATCGATCATCTGGGGCTGCGTGATGTGATGTTCGTCGGCCTTTCGATCGGCGGTCTGATCGCACAAGGCCTTGCCGTGAAGCGCCCCGACCTGATCAAGGCGATGGTCCTGTCCAACACCGCCGCCAAGATCGGCACAATGGAGATGTGGCATGATCGCGTGGCGGCCGTGGATACGGGCGGCATCGCCTCCATCTCCGAAGGCATCTTGCAACGCTGGTTCTCCAAGTCCTTTCTCACCTCTGCCGACCTGCCGCCATGGCGTAACATGGTCGAGCGTCAGCCGGATCAGGGCTATGCCGGATGCTGTGCGGCCATCGCTGGCACGGATTTCATGGCTACGACCGCCAGCTTGACGATCCCCGTTCTGGCCATCGCCGGGAGCGAGGATGGCGCAACGCCACCCGATCTGGTCCGCGAAACGGCTGAGCTTGTGCCCGGCGCGCGCTTCGAACTGATCCGGGGTGGGGGGCATTTGCCGCATATCGAACACCCCAAGGCTTACGCCGATCTTCTGATTGGATTTCTGACGGAAACCGGGCATCTCTAGGCGACCCGGACAAGGAGCGGTCATGACCAAACCCTGCATCATCTGCGTCGCGATCACCGGATCGATTGGCCGCAAGGAACACAACCCCGCCATCCCCGTGACCATCGACGAGCAAGTGGAATCAACCCACGAGGCCTTCGAAGCCGGTGCGACCATCGCCCATTGCCATGTGCGCAACGCGGATCAATCGCCGTCCTCGGATCCCGAGAAATTCGCGCGTCTGAAGGAAGGCATCGAAAAACACTGCCCGGGCATGATCGTACAGCTTTCAACGGGCGGACGCTCGGGAGCTGGACAGGAACGCGGCGGTATGCTTCCGCTTTCCCCGGACATGGCGTCCCTGACGGTTGGGTCCAATAACTTCCCGACCCGCGTGTATGAAAACCCGCCCGATCTGGTCGACTGGCTGGCAGCCGAGATGAAGACCCATCACGTCAAACCCGAGATCGAAGCGTTCGATCTGGGTCACATCATGCACGCAAAGCGGATGCTCGATGACGGGCGGCTCGAAGGGCCACTGTACGTCCAGTTCGTTATGGGCGTGAAAAATTCGATGCCCGTAGATGAAGAGGTGTTCGATTTCTACGTCCAGCTTGTGAAATCCCGCATGCCGGACGCCGAATGGTGCGCCGCCGGGATCGGACCGGGCCAGATCGTGCTGAACGAATGGTGCGTCTCCAAGGGCGGTCATGCCCGCACGGGGCTTGAGGATAACATCCGGCTCGACAAGGACACGCTCGCCTCTTCGAACGCTTACCTTGTGAAACGCGTCACGGACCTGTGCGAGAAATACGAACGCCCCGTCGCCGACGTTCATCAGGCAAGACAAATCCTCGGATTGCGCGCCGCATGACGAACGGCCCCTTTGGCAGCGCCCTCTACGGCGACCTCTGGGGCGATGCAGAGGTCGGCAAGCTGTTCACCGACAGCGCTGAAATCCGGGCCATGCTGGTGGTCGAAGGCGCGCTGGCAGAGGTGCAGGCAGGTCTGGGCATGATCCCGGCGGACGCGGGCAAGGCGATCAAGGCGGCGGCCTATGAAGTTGTGCTCGACCCCGCCGGTCTTGCGCCTGGTCCGGCCAAAAGCGCGGTGCCTGTCCCCGCCATGGTCGAAGCCTTTCGCAAAGCGATGGGCGATGATGAAGCGGCAGCCTGGGCGCATTATGGGGCGACGTCGCAGGACATTGCGGACACCGGGCTGGCGCTTCGCCTGCGCCAAGTCCTCGCGATTTACGAGGCGCGCCTGAAGGACGTGTTGATCGCAACGGCGGACCTCGCCGACACCCATGCCGAACTCCCGATGGCGGCACGCACCTATGGTCAGGCGGCAACGCCGACATCCTTTGGAGCCGTGTCAGCAGCGTGGGGCCGACCGTTGCTCGGGTTGCTCTCCGAACTGCCAGTGGTCCGCGAGGGCGTGCTACGCGTGTCACTCGGTGGTGCTGCCGGGACGCTTTCGGTCATGGGTGACAAGGGAGCGGCGGTGCGCGCAGAGCTGGCTCGCGCGCTCGACCTCGCAGATCCGGGCGCATCGTGGCACAACGACCGAAGCGGGATCACGGGCCTTGCCGCATGTGCCACCCGCCTCGCCGCAACCCTCGGCAAGATCGGTGAAGACCTGCTTCTTCTGACGCACTCGACATCGGGAGAGGTTCGCCTTGGTACAACCGGCGGTTCCTCAACGATGCCGCAAAAAACCAACCCGGTCGAACCCAGCCAGATCGTTGCCCTCGCCCGCTTCGTTGCCGCCCAGAACACCGCGCTTCAGGGCGCAGCGCTCCATCGCGAACAACGCGACGGCGCGGCGTGGATGACCGAGTGGCTGAGCCTGCCGGGGCTGATCCTTGGCACCGCCCGCGCGCTTGCTCTGACTGGCCCGATGATCGCAGGGCTGACCCCGAATGCCGAGCGCATGGCGGCCAACCTTGACGACGGCAGCGGCCTGATCTTCGCCGAAGCGCTGTCGTTCCGACTGGCCCAATCCATGCCCCGCCCCAAGGCGCAAGCGGCGGTCAAGGCATTGGCGACAGAGGTCCGTGAAACCGGCGGATCGCTGGCTGATGCGGCAGCAGAGGCCTATCCGGACCTGAGTCTCAGCGACATCTTTGACGCCCGCGCGCAACTGGGCACCGCCCCGGTCGAGGCGCGCGCTTTTGCGAAAACAGTCCGCGCGCTTTGAAGTCCGCCAACCTGCCCCTGATCTTTGTTCTGATGACGGTGATGATCGATGCCATGGGCATCGGCCTGATCATACCCGTTATGCCCGCGCTTTTGCAGGATGTGGGCATGGCCGATCTGACCGCAGCCGCGAAATGGGCTGGCCCGCTGTTGTCCGCCTACGCGTTGATGCAGTTCATTTTCAGCCCGGTTCTGGGCGCGCTATCGGACAGGATCGGTCGGCGCCCGGTCATCCTCGGCGCGCTGGTGATCATGTCGCTGGACTATCTTCTGATGGCTGTCGCGGGCAGCATCTGGCTGATCCTGATCGCACGCATGATCGGAGGCATCAGTGCGGCCAATCAGGCGGTCGCCTCGGCCTATGTGGCCGACATCTCAAAACCCGAAGAAAAGGCCGCCCGCTTTGGCCTGATCGGCGCGGCCTTCGGGATGGGGTTTGTGATCGGCCCGTTCATCGGCGGCGAGTTGGCTGAATTCGGCACCCGCGCGCCGTTCTATGCCGCCGCGATCCTTGCCGGGCTAAACGCTTTGTTGGGGTTCTTTGTGCTGTCCGAAACGGTCACGGACAAAAACCGCCGCGCCTTCGAATGGAAACGCGCAAACCCTTTCGGCGCCATGCTTCAGGTCGGGCGCATCCCGGGGGCGGCCGTCCTTCTGGGCATCTTCCTGCTCTACCAGATGGCCTTCGCCGTCTATCCCGCGATCTGGTCGTTCTGGGGGCAGGCACAGTTTGGCTGGTCCGAACAGACCATCGGGCGGTCCCTTGGCGTGTTCGGGATATCACTGGCCCTCGTTCAAGGCCTGCTGATCAAACGCTTCATCGCTCTACTCGGAGAGAGAGGCACGCTGATCTATGGCATCTTCTTCAACATCTCGGTCTTCATCTTCTTCGGCCTGATCCAGAACGGCACGATCGCCTTCCTCGCGCTTCCCATCACCGCGCTCGGTGCGGTGGTCGTTCCCGCCATCACAGCGCTCTTGTCCAAGGCCACACCCGACAATGCCCAGGGCGAACTTCAAGGCGTCATGGCGTCGATCTCGGCGCTGACCTTCGTGTTCTCGCCCACGATCATGACCGAGGTCTTCGCGCGGGTTTCACCGGGGGCTCCGTTCCTTCTCTCTGCGCTCTATCTCGCTGGCTGCGCGGCGATTTTCTTCATGGCGACGCAACGGCAACGCACTTGAAGCGACCCAAAAGCGTCGTTTTCTGACCGACGCGGCCTGCACAATGTTCCAAACTGGACGGTACTAATTGCCGATGAGGGTCCCATGGCAAAGACCAAGGCCGCCGTGTGCCGCACCTTTGGTGAACCGTTCGAAATCGAAACGGTCACGCTTCGCGCGCCGCGAAAGGCAGAGCTTTTGGTGACGCTCGAAGCCTGCGCGATTTGCCATTCGGACATCTCGTACTCCGAAGGGATATGGGGTGGCATCCTGCCGGCCATCTACGGGCATGAAGCCGTCGGGCGAGTCCGAGACGCCGGACCGGACGCCGGTGTTGAAGTGGGCACGCGCGTTCTGGTGACGTTATTGCGGGCCTGCGGATCGTGCAGCCAATGTGCAACCGGACACCCGGCCACCTGCACGAGCCCCGAAGGCTCGGTCGACGCGATCACCTCAGCCACCGGCGAGCCGATTTTTCAGGCGATGTACACCGGCGGATTTGCTGAAGAGGTTCTGGTCCACAAAAGCCAGATCATCGAGATTTCTGAGGCGATCCCCGCTGCCTCGGCAAGCCTACTATCTTGCGGTGTCATCACCGGGGTCGGCGCGGTGGTGAACGCCGCGCAAATGCGCCCGGGTGAAGACGTCGTCGTGATCGGCGCTGGGGGCGTAGGCCTGAACACGATCCAGGGCGCGCGGATCGCAGGGGCGCGGCGGATCGTGGCTGTGGATCTGTCGGACGAGAAACTCGATGCCGCAAAAGCCTTCGGGGCAACAGACGTCGTGCGCGCCGATCAGGACGCTCCCTGGACCGCGGCAATCGAGGCGATGGGACGGGGCGCGGATTGCGTTTTCGTCACCGTCGGCATCACGCCGGTCTATGCTGCTGCAACAAACTACCTCGGACCGCGGGGGCGGGTCATCGCGGTGGGCATGCCACCCTCCGATCAAACCTCGCCCTACAGCCCTGACATGCTGGCCGCGAACGGGCAGGTGATCGTGGGCTCGAAGATGGGTGACGTGGTTTTGGGCCGCGACATCCCATGGCTCGTTGACCTTTACGAACAGGGACGGTTGGAACTCGACGCACTGGTGTCACGAACCTATCCACTGGACCAGATCAACGCAGCCATCGCGGATGTGAAATCAGGAGCCGCCCGGCGCAACGTCATCGTCTTTGACTGATCCCGACGGCGACCAGTCGTAAACGTGGATGTCTTTGGCCTCGTTGCCACCACAGGATCGATAAAGCGCTTGGGCAGGCAAGTTGTCGCCCTCCGTCGCCAGCCAAAGACTGTTCAGCCCTTCCTCTTTCGCCCAAGCGAAGATCTCAGCCATCAGGCGGGAAGCAATCCCGCGCCGCTGCCATTTGGGTGACACGCCAACCTCGTTCACCCAGCCATCCTTCGGTTTGTCTGGGTGCCAGTAGATCAGCGCACTGGCCATTCCCACGACAAGGTCGCATTCCAGCGCCAACCAAAGCGCCATATGCGGCGCGGCGAGATAGGCTGCGGCCAGTTCCGGATCGACGGCGTTGTCGAAAACGTCGGGGGCAACATTCCCAAGAATATCCAAATCATCTGGACCGAGGCGGCGAATGGTGATCGTCTGCATGGAACAGACTTTGCACGGGAGCGGCCATGAAGCTCAAGGACCTCGATGTCATCGTGACGGCATCTCCGCCGCCTGGCTGGGGCGGGCGTTACTGGCTTCTGGTCAAGGTGACGACCGACAGCGGGATCGTGGGGTGGGGCGAATGCTATGGCGCCGCCGTAGGTCCCGAAGCGATGCGGGCTGTGATCGAAGACGTGTTCGAGCGTCACATGGCCGGGGACAGCCCTGAAAACATCGAGCTGATGTTCCGCCGTGTCTATTCCTCCGGCTTCACTGGGCGACCCGACCCGAGCGTCATGGCCGCCTTTTCCGGCCTTGAGATCGCCTGTTGGGACATCCTCGGGAAGGCGCGGGAGCGGCCGGTCTGGGCGCTGATGGGCGGCAAGATGAACGAGCGCGTGCGCGCCTACACCTACCTATACCCTCTGCCCCACCATGACCTGACCGACTTCTGGACCTCGCCCGAGATGACCGCCGAGGCGGCCGCGGATTGCGTGGCCCGGGGGTACACTGCGGTGAAACTTGATCCCGCGGGGCCTTACACCATTCGCGGCGGCCACCAGCCCGCGATGAGCGATATCTCGATGTCTGCGGCCATGTGCAAAGCCGTGCGTGAGGCGGTCGGCGATAAGGCGGACATCCTGTTCGGCACCCATGGGCAATTCACGACCGGTGGGGCAATCCGGCTGGCCAAGGCGATCGAGCCCTACGCCCCCCTCTGGTACGAAGAGCCTGTGCCGCCCGACAATGTCGACGCCATGGCCAAGGTCGCGCGCGCCACATCGATCACCGTTGCGACGGGTGAGCGGCTCACGACCAAGGCGGAATTCGCTCCGGTTTTGCGCGCCGGGGCCGCCAATATCCTGCAACCCGCGTTGGGTCGGGCTGGCGGCATCTGGGAATGCAAGAAGATCGCGGCGATGGCCGAGGTTTACAACGCGCTGATGGCCCCGCATCTTTATGCCGGTCCCATCGAATGGGCCGCGAATATCCATCTGGCCGTCTCAATCCCCAATATCCTGATGGCCGAAACCATCGAGACGCCGTTTCATGCCGCGCTGATCAAGGACGGCATCCGGGTCGAGAAGGGTTTCGTTGCCGCGCCAGAAGCGCCCGGCCTCGGGATCGACGTGGACGAAGCGCTTGCCCGTGCGCATCCCTTCACCGGCGACGGTCTGCACCTTCAGATGCAGGAAGAGCCTTGTGACTATGTCGATGGAAACGCCTTTGCGGGCGGGGCACCGGTGCTGGAGCGCGATGACTAACTTGCCATAACGGCCCAGCCTCGGCATAGCTGAGACAACGAAGGGGGACGCTCATGGAAATGCCGGTCAACACGTTCAAAGCGCGGCTGAAGGCTGGGGAGCATCAGCTTGGCATCTGGAACGCCATTGGCGGCCCCGTTGCGCCCGAGATCCTTGCTGGCGCGGGTTTCGACTGGATGGTTTTGGACACCGAGCATGCGCCCACAGATGTGACCGATGTCCTTCCCGCGCTGCAGATGCTTGCGGCCTACCCCGAGACATCAGCGCTCGTGCGACCCGCGATCAACGATAGCACCCTGATCAAGCGTCACCTCGACCAAGGGGCGCAGACGCTTATCGTCCCTTACGTGCAAACGGCGGAAGAAGCCGCCTCTGCCGTGGCCGCGATGCGTTATCCGCCCGAAGGGTTTCGCGGTGTCGCAGGCATGATGCGGGCCAGTCGCTATGGCCGCGTCCCGGGCTATGCGACAAAGGCCGAGGACGAGTTGTGCCTTATCGTACAGGTCGAAACCAAATCCTCGCTCGACCAGCTCGAAGCAATCGCGACAACACCCGGTGTGGACGGCGTGTTCATCGGGCCTTCCGACTTGTCCGCCAGCCTTGGCTACCTCGGCCAGCCTGGGCACCCGGAAGTCGTCAAGGTGATCAAAGACACCATCGACCGGCTTAAGGCCGTCAACGTCCCGGCCGGGATTCTGACACTCGACAAAGCCTCGGCCGATCAGTTCATCGATTGGGGCGTCGCCTTTACCGCAGTCGGGCTCGACTCGGCCCTTCTGGCAAAGGCGTCCAGCGCATTGCGCGACAGCTTCAAATGACCGAGGAACCCATCCTCAAGCGCGGCAAACGCCTTGCCAAACTGGATGTCATGAAAAAGATGGCCGAGGTCGAGCGTGACCACGGCGTGGGACGATATCGACAGGTTTGGGAGATCCTTAATCTTCGCTTTGGGCCGCGAAAATCACCCACGCATGAATATTATCTCGAAGGGTTTTACCGAACAGATCTGACACCAGAGCAAAAATCCAAACTGCACACGCAACGCACGATCCAGAACCTGAACACTGCATTGTCGCCCCCCGATTTGGGCTCGATGTCGGCGCTACTGGCAAACAAGGTTCTAACCGGTGCCTACCTGAAAGGGTTTGGCTTTCCCGCCCCTGAGACCCACGCCGTCTACGGAGGCGATACCGCTTACCCCGGCATTCCACATCTGACCACACAAGAAGACCTCGAAGACTTCCTTCGAAACGCACCCTTCCCGATTTTTGGCAAGGCGGTGGCCAGTTCGCTCGGGGTCGGTGGTGCGATTATCCTGAAATGCGAAGGCGATACGCTGCATCTGGGAAACGGACGCGAAGTGCCGGTGTCCGCTTTGGCCGCCGAGATCGTCGAATACCTTGGCGATGGCTACGTGTTCCAAAGTTTCGAGCGCCAGCGCAAGGAAGCAGAAGCTATCGCAGGGCTTGCCGTCGGGATTGTCCGCGTCGTGACGCTTCTGACGGCCAAAGGTCCCGAGCTTTACTACACGCTCTGGCGTCTGCCCGCGAAAGGTGCCATGGCCGATGGCGCTTTGGGCGATGGCATTCAGGGCGGTCGAACGAACGTCCTTTTCATCGACCACACCACGGGCCGTACAGTTGCGCCGCCCTATGTCACACCCGCTTCGGACACGTCCGAGGTCACGGGGGCGAAGCTTTATGACGTCGAGGTCCCGGATCTGGATGCGATGATCAAACTTTGCCGTGACATCCATCTCGCCTTCCCCGGACACGGGGTTCTGGGCTTTGATGTCATCCAGGGAGAGCGTGGGCCGGTCATCTGTGAGATCAATTCGAACCCGCACCACAGTCTGGTTCAGAAAGCGCTCGGCGGTCCGATGGAAGACCCGGAACGGCAGGCACTTCTGGATGCCGCGTTGGCCCATGTCGAAACCCGACGCGGCGCGATGGCAAAAGGCGCGCGGAACGAGCGCGCGCGAAAGCGCAAGGGTCAGCTTGCCGAGGTCGGTTTCAGGCGCGTGCCATAGCGCCCTTTTGTTTGCGCAAGCCGCGCGGTAAACGTATTCCGCCGTATACAAATAAGCTTGCTGGAGCTGACCATGGCTGGGAACCTTCTTCACGACACGCTGCGTGCGTCCTCATTGGATCGCCCCGACGCAATTCTGGCCCATATGCCGGACGCAAGCGTTGTGACCTACGGTGCCTTCTTTGCCGAGGCCGAGCGGATCGCGGCCGTCCTTATCAAAGCAGGTCTGCAACCGGGCGATCGGGTCGCGGCGCAGGTGCAAAAGACGCTTCAGGCGCTGCAGCTTTATGTTGGAACGGTCATGGCTGGCGGGGTCTTTCTGCCGCTCAATACTGGCTACAAGACCTCAGAGCTTGACCACTTCGTCAACGATGCCACGCCAAGCGTGTTCGTTTGTGATCCAGCCTCCGAAGCCGCGATTTCGGATCTGACCGGCGCACGCGTGCTGACGCTGGACGCCACTGGCACTGGGTCGCTGACCGATGCAGCCGCGCAAGAGACGCCCGGCTTTGATCCCATCGCCCGCAGCGAAGATGACCTTGCCGCGATCCTGTACACCTCCGGCACGACTGGCAAACCCAAAGGTGCGATGCTGAGCCACAAGAACCTTGCCAGCAACGCGACAACGCTTGCGACGGCTTGGGGCTTTACCGCGGACGATGTCCTGATCCATGCCTTGCCGATCTTTCACACCCACGGGCTGTTTGTGGCGACCAACATCACGCTCGTGGCGGGGTCCACGATGATTTTCCAGCCCGGCTTCAACGCAGAAACCATCCTTGAGGCCATGCCGCGCGCGACGGCCCTGATGGGTGTGCCAACCTTCTACACCCGGCTTCTGCAACTCCCGGGGCTTGGAAAGGCCTCACGCGACATCCGCCTCTTTGTTTCGGGCTCCGCCCCGCTTTTGGCGGAAACCCATGTCGCTTGGG
>CAZWZG010000037.1:17363-22206 GCA_964638245.1 uncultured Rhodobacterales bacterium | reverse complement strand
CAGTCAATGGTGGACGGCGCTGGTTGGTGCTGGACCTTGGGCCGGGTACCCATGAGGTGGCGATCGAAAGCTACGGCGATCGTCCCTTCATCGGCTTTTCAGTTGTGCCAGGAGCACTCGTTTCACCCGTCAATACCGGGCCGCGAGGTATCGTCTTTGGCGACAGCTTTACGTCGGGCACGGGCGCGGGCAATCAGGCCGATGGCTATGTCCGCGTGCTAGCCGATACGCTGGGCATGCGGGATCTTTGGGCGTCGGGGCTTGGCAGCACGGGCTATATCGCCACCGCTGGCGGCACCCGCTACACGCTGGGGGAACGGTTGGTCGCCGACCTTGCGCGGGCGCAGACTATTCGACCCGTGGACCTGGTCCTGGTCGCTGCGGGCATCAACGATTTCGGACAAGGCGATGTCACAACGGCGGCGGGCAACCTTCTGGACGCGCTGCGTGCAAATGCGCCCAAGGCGCTGATCCTGGTCCTTGGGCCTTGGAATACCGCAGCGCCGAGCGCTGGGAGTGCGGATTGGCAAGCAACCTCGAGCGAGCTTCAAGCGGCCGTTTCGGGGCGCGAGGGCGTGGCGTATATCGATACAGAGGCTGCCGATTTCACAAAGTCGGACGCGACGCATCCTGACACCGCCGGGCACGACGATCTTGGCCAATGGCTGGCTTCCGAAGTCGAAACGGCGCTGGAGACATCCTTTGGGCTCGGTAACTTCCAGTCACCGCCACCTCCGCCGCCCCCCGTACCGGACGATCCGTTCGAGGACCAAAAGGCGGCTCTTCTGGCCGCACTTCAACCGGGCAGCAATCCGCGCGTTGGCGGCCCGGGCGTGCTGAATGCTCCGCTGCGCCTCAGTGTGGGGTCCAACAGTGCGCCTGCGGCACCTGATACGGATATGACGGACGTCTACCTATATGAGACGTTCGGTGATGCCTTGCCCGTTTCGTTCCTTGGTGGTGGCACTCTTGTGAATACCGCCTCGAACCCGGACCAGAGAAAATTTCCCGTGGCTTCCGTTTCCTCAAGTGGTGGCGGCAACCTTGGCGATGGAACCGAGGCCGTTGATTGGCGCGTTGCGTTGTCAACGGATGCGGACCGCGTCGCGTTTCGTGTGGATGCCGGCGGCACAGTCCTGGACCGCTACCGTTTCATCGTGAACGGCGCCTATATGGACGAGCCTGAACCCCCCGCAGTCAATGGTGGACGGCGCTGGTTGGTGCTGGACCTTGGGCCGGGTACCCATGAAGTGGCTATTGAAAGCTATGGCGACCGCCCATTTATCGGGTTCGCTGTGCCCCCCGGCGCGAGCGTGTCACCGGTGACTGCGGGGCCACGCGCGCTTGTTCTTGGCGACAGTTTCATCAGCGGGACCGGCGCGGGCAATCAGGCCGACAACGTGGCGCGCGTCTTTGGCGATACCATCGGCATTCGGGACCTTTGGGCGTCGGGCCTTGATGGAACGGGATATGTAGCGGATGCGAGCGGCAGCCGCTACGCGCTTGGCGCGCGTGCGGGTATGGACATCGCACGGATGCAAGCCATGGGCGATGTCGATCTCGTTCTTTTGTCTGCGGGCAACTCTGACCTGGGACTGGGTGACCTGACCGGACCTGCAAACGGCGTGCTCGATACCGTGCGAACGCTTTGCCCAGACGCACTTGTCTTTGTGACACTGCCCTGGAACACGGCGGCCCCGGCTGTTGGAACAAGCCTGTGGCAAACCGCCAAGGCCGAGCTTGAGGCTGCAGTGGCCGGGCGCGATGGTGTTTACCTTCTGGATACCGAGGGCGAAGCTTATAGCAAGGCCGATGGCACCCATCCCGATACGGCCGGGCACGCATCGCTGGGGGCGTGGCTTGCCGCGCAGGTCACTGCCGAGTTGTCCAGCTAGAGCCACTCGTCACGGTCGAACTGCTTACGCGTACGCAAGATCTGCGCCGGGTTTCCGGCGTAGATTGTCCATGGCTTCAGGCTGGACATAGCGACGCCCCGTGCGCCAAGGACGGCACCTTCGCCGATCTCCACACCCGGGCCGACGAAGGCACCGGCTGCAATCCACGCGGTTGGCCCGATCGAAATCGGACGCGTCACAAGGCGGTTTCGTGGATCATCGACCAGATGTGTTCCTGCGCAGAGTTCGGCATCCTGACTGACCACGGCATGGCGACCTAAGGTGATGCGATCCATCGCGTAGCAATTCACGCGCCGCCCAAGGACGCTGTAATCCGCCATTTCGAGGTACGCTGGAAACCAGATGCGGGTTGAGCCATAGACCCGCGCGGTTGGGGAGATGTTGGCTCCAAAAGCGCGCAAGATGACCCGACGCCAGCCAAATAAGGGCGGCGGGGTCCAGGCGGCCAGAAGGGCCCAGACAACGCCGAAGACAGCGCGGTAGAGCCGATGGCGGCGCGAAAAGCTGGGTCCACCCGCAAGGGTACCAGCGGAATCGGGGTCCAGAACGCTCATGCCGCGCATTGCTGGGCTCCTGTCATCTCGGTCAGCACATCAAAAAGGTCATCGACTGCGCCTTTTGGTGCGAAGTAGGTGTTGTAGGTGCTTGCGGCCGCTTCACCCATTGCGGATTTTTCGGCTCCAGACATTGCTGAGAAGCGTTCAAGCAGGCGTGTTGCGCCGCTTTGGGTATCCGGGGCGATCAGGCCAGCGCCGTTCCTTTCAATCACACGCCAGATATTGACCTTGTCGGTGGTCAGAACCGGCGTCCCGAGCGCCATGGCCTCGGCAAGCACGATCCCGAAGTTTTCCTGATGCGATATCAACGCGAGGGCTTCGGCACCGGCCAGAGCCGCACCTTTCGCCGCACCATAGAGGGGTCCAGCATAGTGCACGCGCCCGGGAGCGCTATCGGCCAGTAGATCGGGGATCAGGCCGTCCGGGTCGGGTCCGGCCAGGACCAAGTCCGGCAACCCGGGCAGGGATTGATGCGCCTTGACCAGAAGATCACAGCCCTTCTTGGGGTGGATGCGGCTGAGGAAAAGGATGTAGGGACGCGCGCCAAGGCGCGGAACCGACGCGCGAAACGCCGCCTCACCACTGGCATCGTGCATGGGGCGTTCTGTTCCATAGCGCACGACGTGCTCGTGGTAACGGGGACCCCAAAATACGCCGCGCGCCAGATCCCGTTCGAGCTCGGCTGTAAAGAGCACGGCATGGGCCGAGGCAAGCGCGCGCCCCTGCGCCAGCCAGAAGGCTTGTTTCACCCAGTGCTTGACGGGTTTGGCTTCGCGAAACCAGGGGTCCATCATGCCGTGGGTGTAGAGCGCGTAGGGAACGCCAGCGCGCGCAAATGCTGCAGCGCCGGCCACCGAGGCATGGGTCCAGATCCCGTGCACGATCGCGGCATCGAACCGGCGCGCATGGCGTGCGATCCATTGGCCGATGCGCGGCGTGAACCCCGGCTTTAGAAAGCCAGGTCCGACGCCTGTCGCGGGAAAGCCGCAAGACTTTAGCCATGGCGCGTTCGGGGGGTCGAGGGTCAGAACCTCGGTAGAAACGCTTCGACTCTTCAGCCCCTTCGCGGTCATCTTTAACCCTGCGACCGGTCCACCATAGGCCGGGTTCAGGGTCGGAATGATGCGCAGGACGTGCATCAAAGCTCTTCCATCAGCTGCATCAGGCGCGTCTCGAACGCCACGCCGGTGTAACGGGCATTGACCTTTGCTGCGCCGTTGCGACCCATTTCAGCGGCGCCAACCCGGTCCTCAAGAAGAGCTGAAAGGGTTCGCGCCAACGCGCTGATGTTGTCGTGGTGCACCGAGAATCCGTCGTGCCCTTGATCGACCAACGTGATCGCCGCGTCTTCGGTGCCGGTCACCACTGGCACCCCGCGCTGCCAAGCCTCCAGAAACACGATGCCAAACCCCTCCTTCGCCGAGGGAAGCGCGAACGCCGTCGCGTTTCGATATGCAAAATCGAGCGTCAGGGCATCGACACGCCCCTTGAAATCCACCGCATGGGCAATCCCGAGCCCGCTTGCGAGCGCTTCAAGCTCTGGTCGAAGCGGGCCATCGCCGATGACCGTCAAAACGGCTTGGGGATGATGCGCAAGGACTCCTGGCATGGCTCGGATCAGGGCATCGACATGTTTGCCGCGATCGTGCGACGCAAGGCGTGTCACGGTCAGGATCTGGTTCGCGGGACGCTCGACCGGCCATTGCATTTCGACCCGGTCCACCGCGTTGGGCAGGACACGCCGCCGATCTGCCGGCACCCCGAAAACCTCGCCAACACGTTGGGATGTATGCGCAGATACGGCTGACACGCGGGTCGCAAGGCCAAGGCACAAACGGTCCCAAGGCCGTTTCACACGGTAGTCGGGGTCGTTCCAAACCTCGTCCCCGTGCACGAACAGAACGACTTTTAGCCCCGGGCGGATGACCTTGGCCAAGGCCGCAACAGGCATGAGATTGATATGTCCCACAAGGAGCACGTCCGCCTGCACACCAGCCCAAAGCGTGCGCGCCAGAAGGGCAAACACGCTTCGACCACACGCATGGTGGCGCACACCGTCGCCGCCGGGGATGTCACTGGCATGATCGCCGCGCAGAACCGTTGTCACCTCGCCCAAGCGCGACAGGCCAGCGATCAGGCGGCGATTGAATTGCTGTAGCCCGCCGATCCGGCCGTAAGTGGCAAGGCCAACAAACACAAAGCGCGGGGCGTGGCGCGCGAGATCAAAGCTTTGGTCAGCCAGCGACATGGGACCTCCGGGGCGTGGACAGGGACAAGGCGGCATCGACGATGCCGCTGAGCAGCGGCTCGTTGTACATGCCGTTCAAGGCGACGCGGTCATGTCCCGCGCGCGCCAGCGTTTTGCGCGCA
>CAZWZG010000037.1:0-17263 GCA_964638245.1 uncultured Rhodobacterales bacterium | reverse complement strand
GCCTTGTCCCAGCGTGGTCCGTCGATCGTCAGCGGAACGCCAAGGTCGAGCAATCGGGACATAATCCGCCCGCGCCCCGGCATCCAAGTGCCTGCAAACACGACCTTGGAGCGGAACGCGTCCAGGATCGTCTCAGGCGCGCGATGGGCCATCTCATCGGCGCACAGCCATGTCACGAACGGATTGCGCACCCCTGCGGCGAGCATGTTCGCTTCCTGATTGGGGCGGCGGAACGACACGCACAGGTCATAGAGCGGCAAGGCCGACCGCAGCAGCGCCCAACGCTGACGCTCGGGCGGCGGGTCCAGATACGGGTTGTCGGCGTTGTAATTCACGACGGTGAACGCGGCTGCGCGCAGCAGGGCAAGGCATTTTGGCCCCAAAACCTCGCCCGAATCCACGAAGGCAATGTCAAAGACCCGCGCGCCGACGCCTTCGGAGAGGGCGCGCGCGACCCGCGCATCGACCCCTGCCCCGCCGGTGCGGGCCAGCCAGAGCCGCCAATGGCGCGACAGGGCGTCATAGGGGTTCACGCGATGGACGTGATGCCCCAACCGCTCCAGCGCTGCCGCCCGATGCCCGCTGGTCCCATTGGTGCTGCCGACGTAAAGGATCGATAACTCAGACCGCATGGGGCATTCCTTCTTGGCGAGGCAGTACGCCCATGTCGGGGCGGCGCATTCGATAAAGCGTCCAGATCAGCGTTCCGGCGTGCACAAAGAACGTTGCGAGCGCTGCCCCAAGGATCCCGAACACTGAAAGTGCCCAAGGCAGGGCCAGTAACCCCGCGCCCGCCGCTAGGACAAAGGCGCGCCCGAACGGCCCGTGACGGTTGGTCGAAACAAACGGGGCCTGCAGGGTGAACCAGAAGATCTCGCAGACAACGGCTCCTGCGAAGCCAGCAATGAGAAGCGGTACGCCCACGACGACCCCACCGGTCCAGACATCCAGGATGGCTCCGCCAGCCAGCGCCATGGTCGCGGCATAGACCGCGGCCCCGAGCGATGCTCCGATCCACAAACGCGACTGCAGCGTGGTCGCGTCCGTATTTTCGCGGCGCCCGGCGAATTGGGCAAAGAGGGGTTCGGTGGCGTGGATGACGATGGCCGCCAGCATCCGTCCGGCGCGTGCCAATGTGCGCACGGCTGTCACCACCACGACGGCGCTTGGCCCAAGGGTTGCGCCAAGGACAATCGTAACCCCTTGGAGGCTCAGAGCGTGTGCGATGTTGAACTGAAAATACCCCAGCGAAAGCGGAACGAGGCTTTGGATGCGGTCCCATCGGGCGGCCTTGAGGCTCGGTTTGAACTCGGGGAAGCGATGATGAAAACGGGCCCAGCCGATGGCTGTCACGACAACGCGTGCTCCTAGCATGGCCAAGGCCACACCCCAGAACGGCGCTCCGAGGGCTGCGGTCGAGGCGATCGCAAGAAATTCGCCTGCGCGCGCGGCTCCTGTGATCATGACCATGCGATCCATTTCGCCCTCTGCCCGCATGGCCGCGCCTGCGACGCCGTGGGCCATCGCAACACAGACCCCCAGAACAAGGAGACCGAGCGCGAAACCGGAGGCGTCATCGTTGGCCCCGGAAATGCCAATCACGGAGAGGGGCAGAAAGAGGAACAGGATCGCGCAGACGATAACGAGCAACGCGGAGGCGATCGCCCAAACGGCCCACGCGCTGGCGCTGGTGACGCGTGCTGCACGGCGATCCCCGGCGGCGGTCTCCATTGTCATTGCGTTGGCAGCGACATTGGCAAACCCGAGGTCGGCCAAGGTCAGCCAACTGGTCATCGCCATCAGCACAAACCAGCTTCCTGTGCGCTCTGGCCCCCAGACCAAAAGGAGCACGGGCAGGATCACCACCTGCCCCATAACCGTGACGGCTTGGGCAAAACCGTTTGCGCCGAGCGTGCGACGGAACTGGGTGCCGAGATCACGCATGACGCGGCCCCTCCCGAAGACGGGGCAAAATCTTGGATTCGCGGATCATGAACACGAGCGCCAACAGAACCGCGACCTGAAGCGGGAAGCGGACTGTACCTAAGACTGTAGAAAGCGCCGTCGTTGAGAGGACCGAATTGATAAAGAACTGCGACATCACGAGGATCGCCATGACCCGCGATCCCGTCATGCGCACGATCCAGCGGTACACCTGGTTCATGATCCAGAAACACAGCGGAATGACGAGGATGACCGCAGGCAGCCCGCCCATGACGTAAAGCTCGGCCTCCGCCGTGATCATTGGGCGCCCGACACTATCGCGCGCGCGCAACCCCAGATCCCAGACCACGTGATCGGAATAAATCAGGTTCTTGGTCTGGCCGATGTTGGGCAGCACCGTCCAGAAAAGCTGTTCCCAAAGATCGTGCCAGCGCACCTCGCTGCCCTGCGGCCATCGCCCTGTGACGATGTCCATCCGGGGCAACAGGGTCAGGCGGTCCAGCATTTCGGCCTCGGCCCCATTGAAGAAATCCGAGAAGAACCCGGTGTGGGTCGTCTTGGTGCCGCGATGAAGCTCATCGGCAGCATGCTCATAGGTCGGGCGTGTCAGCACGCGCCATGTCTCGATCGAGAAAAAGCGTTCCATGAACAGCTCTCGCATAAGCGCTGGTTCCTCGCGGAACGGACGGACCGAGATGATGACCGAGCTAAACGCGGACAACAGGCGCAGTGCGACATAACCAAGCGCGAGCGCCAGAAAGTTGAATGGGCGCGCCTTGACCATCACCCAGACAAAGGCCAGCGCGATCACAAAACTGATGAGATCGGTGCGCGAGTTGCTTCCGGCCACCGTGATCAGGATCAGGAACACAGACACCATGATCAGCGGATCCGTCAGCCGCAGTCGCCCCTGGCCCAAAATCGACGCCCCGATCGCCAGGTAGAGAAACAGCATCATGCTTTCGGAATAGGCCGTGGGAAGGACCCCGGCCCATTGCAGCACCAGCCCGGCAACACCAATCGATGCTATGGTCAGGATCGTCACCTGTGAGCGATCAATGGCCGAAGCTCGCTGATACGGGGACAGCGCCGCCAGCGCGGGACGTCGAGGCGAAAAGTAATGCGCCACGAAAAGTCCAAGCTGGCTGATCAGCGCGATCATCGCCACCCGCTCGGCATTGATCAGACCGGTCGTCGCCACCTGCCCGTTCAGCGTCGCGTTCAAGTACGTCATGGCCGAGAACATCCAGAAGACGTGGCTGAAAATGATCGTCTCGATGCAGTCGCGTGAGCGCACAAGGATCACGGCGGCCATGGCAAGCATCGCCAGATGCGCCAGAAACACGACAAGGCGGCCGTCGAGGATCAGATGGCTGAGCACAAGCACGAAGTGGAGCCCCATCCAGATCGCCATGCCGCGATGCACGTAATGGTCAAGCCGACCCGAGAACCGCTCGTCCCGGCTGATCAGCAGCGATGCATCCGCACGTCTCATGAATTTGGCATTCCTGTCCCGTCTTGAAACAACCATGCCGGGCAAAAGGTTAGTAAAATTTTAACCTAAACAGAAAATGACTGGACCCGCTGCGAGGGGTCGTGGGCGAGGTGTCGGAGTTGCCATGCAATTCAGCGATCCTCTGTTTGGCGCACAGGCCATCGAACGTCGACGGCCACGCGGATATCGTGCCCTTGGAAAGCGGTTTCTTGATCTGTTTCTTTCGATCGCGTCGCTCCCGTTTCTGCTTCCCATCATCGGTATTTGTTGGGCTCTGGCACGCACGGACGGTGGCCCAGGGTTTTTTGCCCACACCCGTGTGGGCCGAAACGGGCGCGCCTTTCGATGCTTCAAAATTCGCACTATGCGCCCGGACGCTGAAGCGGCACTCGCCGAGCTTCTGGAGCGTTCGCCCGCCGCCCGAGCCGAATGGGAAGACACCCAAAAACTGATTGATGACCCGCGCGTGACGCCCTTGGGGCGCGTTCTTCGCAAAACATCGCTTGATGAATTTCCCCAGATTTTCAACGTCATACTGGGTCAGATGAGTCTTGTTGGCCCGCGCCCCATCGTTGAAAGCGAGTTGGACCGCTATGGGCCCTATGCGTCCGTTTACGGGTCTGTGCGCCCCGGTGTCACGGGCCTTTGGCAGGTTTCGGGGCGCAATGACCTGAGCTATGCCGAGCGGGTTCAGCTGGATGTCGAGTACGTCGCGCGCTTGTCTCTGGTCGGGGATATCTGGTTGATCCTGCGCACCCTGGTCGAAGTCGCGCGGCGCACCGGCATTTGAGGAATTTGCGCGCCAGAAGCGGAGTATTAACCATCTTTCGCTAGACCGGCCTCACCTCAACAGGAGACGGCCATGCGTCAGACGCGCTCGCTTGCATTTACCATCGCCTTTCTGGTCCATGCCGTACCGGGCCATGCGCAAAGCCAGCCGCTTCTGGAATGCGAATTGGCGCCGTTGCTGTGTCCACATGTCATTGAGCGATACCTGGATGGACCTGCCACGATTGAGCGGGACACGGCCAGCGCGCTTGGCATACTGGCCGCCCGTCTTGCGCGGTTTCAGGTGGGCGGCGCTGAGCGGCGCGCTGTTTCGGAAGCGCTAGATCTGATTGCGGAGGCGATGCTGACTTACGACGATGATCTTGCTGAACGTATCCAGACGGTCGCGGATCGTCGGTTTGGGTCTGAGGGATCAGACGATGACCCAACGGCCCCGCCGCCTCAGCCGCCAATCTTTGCCTCGCCGTCGTAACCTTCAGGTCGCCGAAAGATGTTCGGCTCCGTAGTACCCCGAATAGCTGAGCGCGACGCGGCTTTCTGAATGGCTGAGTGCGCCCAAAAGGACGGCATCTTCAGCCATGGCACCGCTTAACTGGTTGAGCACGCTGCGCAATTCGCTTTGGCCCGTGCTTGCCCATTTCACCATCATCAGGACCGCGTCGGCGTGATGGGCGATGTAGCGGGCATCCACCACCGGCAGAAGGGGCGGCGAATCCAGAATGACCAGATTGAAGGTCTGCTTGGCACCCTGGAGGAGTTTTTCGAACCGGGCCGATGTCAAAAGCTGATCGGTGGGCAGCGCGCTCCGCGCCTTGCCCAACACGACTGTAAGATCGGAATAAGGATCAACGCCGGAGAAATCGCGCAAGGCCGGTGCATCCTCCTCAGCACGGAGGTAGTCCAGAAAACCGCCATGGGGCTCCACCCCGAGCAGGCGATGGATGCCGGGTTTGCGCAGATCGCAATCGATGAGCAGCACGGATTTCCCCGACGCCGCATACGTTCTGGCCAGCGAAAGCGCGGTGGTCGATTTGCCTTCTCCGGGGAGTGTGGACGCCACCAGTAGGACCTTGCCCGTGCCCGCACGGCTGGCACGACCGTTGCGCAGCGCCTGATCGAGCGATGCCCGAAGCCGTCGGATCGCCTCGGCATAGGCCGACAGGGGCGCGTTCACGATCTTGTCGGCCAGCGTGGTTTCGGTGCTGGTCAGGCCGGTGAACGGGATGGTCGATGCGACCGGCGCGTCCAGCGCATCCTGCAAATGCGCAGCCGTCGAAAACCCGCCGATGAAGAATTCGCGCAGGAACGCCAGCAACACACCCGCCCCAAGCGCGGCAATGATCGCTGCCCCCAAGACAACGCGACGATCGGGAAACGACGGCCCGCTAGGCGCAAGTGCCGGGGACACGATACGGCTGTCGGCGACTTGCATCCCTGCCTGCACCTCGACATCGCGCAAACGCGACAAAAGCGACTGGTACTGGCTGCGCGCCACGCTGACATCCTGCTGGATCCGGTACATTTCGGTCAAAAGATCGGCGGGCAGATCGGCGTTCAGAAGATCGCTGCGCAAGGCGTCCCGCATGCCGATTTCTTCAATTTCGAGCGCATCCGCTGTTTCCACCAGCCCGTTGATGCGCACTTCTGCGGTGCGTCTGAGGTCGGCTTCAATCGCGGCGAGGCTTTGCGTGCTTTGAGTGCCATCAAGGCGGGACACAAGCGTGCTGCGTTCGGCGGCCAAGGCCACCAACGCATCGTCTTCAAGGCCAGAAACAAGGGCAGCCCAGTCTTCCTGTTGCAAGGCAAGGCGGCTGGTTTCGATCTGTAACAGGGTCGCGCGCCGCTCGGCATCCAGAGCGGCCAGCTGTTCGCGCCGCGCGCTCAGCCCCGACAGTTTGGGTTCGGCGTCAAGGCGCACGAGGCTTTGATCGACAAACCCATCAAGGGTAATTTCGCTGCGCTCAAGACCCTGTCGCGCAAGTTCGATCTGTGTGCGCAGGATATCGCGCGCCGCCAGCGAGGCTTGTACTTTTGCCGAAAGTTGCTGGTCGATATACGCCTCTGCCAGCGTGTTGGCGAGCATTGCAGCCCGCGCGGGATCCTCAGCCTCGACCGACACCGCGATCACGAAGGTCAGACCGCGCCGCCGGATGTCGGTGGCCGAGCGGAACCGATCCACCACGCGCTTCAAAAGCGCCGAAGGGTCAGTGGTCGCGCGATCCTCCAAGCCAAGGGCAACCTCGATTTGGTCGGCAATAGACAGGCTTGGCCCAAACTCGGGATCATCAATCAGCCCTGCCCGCCGCACGACTTCGACCGCGATCGCGTCCGAGCGCAGAATCTCGACTTCACTATCGACGCGGCTTTGCTCAAACGCGCGCCCCATGGTCTGACCACCTTCGGGTTCGAGCAGGGTCGAGGATGCCGGATCGGCCAGTACCAGCGCGGTCGCGGTATAGACCGGAACGACCGAGAACAGATAGATCCCCGCGCCCAGCATGAAAAAGACGACCGTCGCCGCAATCAGAAGCGCTTGGCGTCGCAATGTCTCGATCAGGGCGCGAATGTCGATGCGCGCGGGCTCATCGGGCTCAGGCCCGTGCAGGTGGTGCGTGCTGGGCACCGGGGAAAACGACTGAAGGGTCATGACCGTTCTCCTGCGCCCTGCCCGGTTGCGCGGGTGGCACCTAGGGCAACCAATGCGAGGAAGACGTAAACGTTGGCCGCGATTTCTAGGCTGAAATCGACAAGCGAATGGATCGCGCCAAGGGTGATGGCGCTCAGCGCGATGGCAACAAAGACAAAGTCGCGTTTTGCGCGCATGAACCGCGTGATGAGCGTCACCGCAATAATCAGACAGATCAGCGGCGGGATAGAGCCGACAATCAGCCCCATCTCGGCCCAGAGCGCCAAATAGGTGGAATGGGCGCGATCCCATGCAAGATCCGGGCTCATGGGTGTGCGATGCACGCCCTGAAAGGCTGTTTCGAACACATCCAGCCCAACGCCGGTCAGGGGCTGTTGTCGAATAAGGTCAATGACTTGAACATAAAGGCTCACACGGTCCTGACTGTCGATCTGGGTGAACACGGCCCGCTCAAGGGCTGGGCGTCCGACGATGGCGAACAGAGCGAGGACGACCAGCGACCACCACCCGACAACGCGCGCCGTGAAGCGACCAGAGCCGGAGTGTTTGGCGGCAAGGGCACCGACAAGGACAAGCGCGGCCAGAAGGCTGGCAAAAACCCCGAAGCGCGATGCGGTCCCAAATAGGGCCAGTGCGATCACGCCAAGGCAAAGCCACAGCGTGCCGGACCAGACGGTTTGGGCGGAAAACAGAACCGCCATGCGGCGGCGCTCGACATCCGGTTTCAGTGCGGCGTGGGACAGCAAGCCAAGACCAAGGATCAGGCCAAAGCCGAGGAACACGGCGTAGGCATTGCGGTTGACGAACGTGCCGGTGACCGAACCCTGGTAGTGCAGTTTCGGGCCCCAAAGCGCGGCATCGCCCAGGAACCGGAACGCCACGAGCGCCCAGATGGCATGAAGGACGATGCCCGAAAACAGGACCCATGCGATCAGTCGCGCCTGCTGGCGTTGGCGACTGGCCTGACACATCAACCAGAAGAAGCCTGCGTAGGATGCCCAGCGAAGTGTGGCCAGCGCGGTCGCGCCGGTGTCGATGCTGATAAAAGGTCGCTCCAGTCCAAACATCGTGCCAATCGGCAAGAGCTGAAGGCCACAGGCCGCAAGGAAAACCACCGCTAGCCCTCCGACGCCGGCAATCGGCAAGCGAAGCGGGTGGCGGCCTTGGGCGATCACTGCGATGACAAGACAGGCAATCACGACCGTCCAGATCATCCAATAGATTGGACGGTGAGAGCCCACGGGGACCGCCGCGATCACAGGGATCAGTGCCAGCGTCACCGCCAGAACCGGTTGCGCCGCCCCGTCGTTGCGGGGACGCGCGTGCGGCAAGACCGCATCCGAAGAGGGCACGGCAAGGCCAGAGGCAAACTCTGCGCTAGTCTGTTTCATGGCGCGCCTCCGCCGTTTCGATCCCGGCACGCAGCGCGTCGTCGGCAAGATAGGCGCTGACCAGTTGAGCGCGCCCTGCTTCGCTGTCCAAAAGCACGGCGACATCGGCATCAAGCGTGGCGCGCAAAGCATTGGATGCGAGGTCTTTTCTGGCAAGATCAAATCGCCGCGCCGCAAGCCAACCTTCATGGGGGGCGAGGTCCTGTGAACGCAAGAGTGCGGCGTCTCTTATCGCAACGTTCCCGTCGGTATGCGCCGTGAGGGCGGTGAGGTAGTGGGCCAATGCCCATTGCGGGCTGCGTCTGCGGGCGCTCTCGGCGAGGGCTGCGCAGTGCTTTGTGATGTTTCCGCGGGCGTCTGCGGGTTGAAACTCGAACAGGTCCCCAAGCAGTGCGTCTTCGCAGGCCAGAAGGGTCTGGCGCCCTGTTCGGATCGAGGGAGGCAAGGTGACCGGCCCGGCAGCCAAGGTGAGCACCTGACCCTCAGGGCTTGCAGCAAGGAACTGGATCGCGCGCCACTCCGCCGATGCGAAGTGCACGGCCAGACCTATAGCGCCAAGGGCAGCAACCACCGCTCCACCCGCCAAAAGTGCTCGTCCGGTCATCAATCGCAACCTCATGCTTTGCCGCCCGAACGCACTTCGATCGGCTCAAACGTGCTTAATGGTAGATTAAGCGGGGTTATGATTTGGTTAACGGACCCTGAATGGGAGGCTCATTCAGATGCCAGACGCGCGTAGCGGTCGTCATAGCGCACGATGTCGTCTTCACCCAGATATGCCCCGGTTTGGACCTCGATCAGGTGCAAGGGCACCTTGCCGGGGTTTTCCAGCCGGTGGATCGCGCCAAGGGGCACGTAAATGGACTCGTTTTCCGACACCAGTTTCACCGTGTCATCCACCGTGACGGAGGCCGATCCGGCCACGACGATCCAGTGCTCAGCGCGGTGCACGTGGCTTTGAAGGCTGAGCGCGGCGCCGGGATGCACAAGAATGCGTTTGACCTGATAGCGGTTGCCCAGCGTCAGCGTTTCAAACCAGCCCCACGGGCGATAGTCGCGCCGCCGCTGGTTGGCTTGTGAAACGCCCTTTTTGCGCAGATTCTCAACAACCGCCTTGACGTCTTGGGTGCGGGATTTGTCCGCGACCAGAACCGCGTCGGCCATGGCCACCGCAACGATATTGTCGAGCCCCAGCCCGACAAGTTCGATATCCTTCTCCTCGGACCACAGCAGCGAGTTTTCACAGTCGATCGCGCTGGCTGCGCCTTGGGTTGCAACGCCGGTTTCGGGATCGGCGTAATCCTTCCAGACCGCGTCCCAATCGCCCAGATCGTTCCAGGACAGATCCAGCGGCTGCACCACGACATTTTGAGCATGTTCCATGACGGCATGGTCGAAGGAAATCGGCTCGATTCCCGACCAGGGCTCGGCGTCCAACCGCAGAAACCCAAGGTCGTCGCGGGCATTTCGATATGCGGTCTGCACTTGCGTTGCGGCGCGCGGTGTCAGGCGATTGAATGCCTCGACCAAGGTCCAGGCGCGGGCCATGAAGATGCCCGCATTCCACAGGAATCCACCGTCTTTGAGATAGGTTTCAGCCGTCTCGGCGTCGGGTTTTTCAACAAAACGGCGGACCTGTCGGACGTCGCCGTCAAACACTTCCCCTGCCTCGATATACCCATAGCCCGTGGCGGGCCTGTCGGGGCGAATGCCGAAAGTGACGATCTTGCCCGCTTCCGCGGCGGGGATGGCTGCCGCAACCGTCTCCTGAAAGCCATCCAGATCCGGGATCACGTGATCGGTCGGGGCAATCAGAAGAATCGCTTCGGGGTTGCGGTCCGCAATGAAGGTCACGGCTGCACAAATCGCGGCAGATGTATCGCGCGGCTCCGGCTCGATCAGGACGGCGTCCGGGTCAATCCCGGCGGCGGTGAGCTGTTCGGTGACGATGAAACGGAAGTCGGAGGCCGTTACGATCACAGGATCCTGGAACGCATCGCCGTACATCCGGCGCGCGGTCGCCTGAAACAGCGTCTCTCCATCAAGGAACGGCACGAATTGCTTGGGATAGCTTTGACGCGACAGCGGCCACAGACGGCTGCCCGAGCCGCCACAAAGCAAGACAGGCGTGATAGGCGCCATACGCATGATCTCCAAAAACGCTTCCCGTCCTCGTTGTGGCACGGGTTCTGTCCCCAACCAAAAAAAGAATGGTTAACCAATGTTTACGTTTCTGAAGAAAACTTGAATTTTTCGCAGCAGCAAGACACGAAAAAGCGCGCCGGCCAAAGCCGACGCGCCTACTCAAACACTCGTTACCATTCCTGTCACTCGTTACACAGATCGCAGCACACGCGATCCGCCACGGTGTCGTTCTCGCGCCCGAAGTCGACGCCGGTTTGTCGAAAATCTTCTGCAATGAGGCAGTCTGCGGCGAAAATGCGATCCGCGATTGGGGCGGAAATATGCGGAAGCGTGAGTTTCGGAAACACTGGGCCGGTGTTGGCGTGGTTGACGCAGGGGAATCAGGCGAAACCGGCTTTGGTTGTTGCCGATTGGGCAACGAAATCGCCGCCCCGGGCATCGCATTCTTGCCGAGATCGCTGCCCAAATTCGATCGTTTCTAATCAGCAAACAAATTGTCGCTTTGTCGTTTTTCCTTTGGGAACGGTTCAAACCGCCAAAAGCGGCGCCCAGGACACGGTTTCGTGGGTCTGCCTGCGTTGACAGAGCTTCGGCGGCGCTGTTTCACTAAGCATCGTTTGGGGGATCTTGGTGGACAGCCAGAACATCTTTTTCGAGGCGACACGCCTGATCGTCATGGGGGACGCCCAGTTGATGGGAATCATCGCCCTTTCCCTTGTCGTGACCTTTGTGGCCGTGGCGATTGCCTGTCTTATCGGATTGCCCTTGGGTGCGGCGATGGCGGTGTTCCGTTTTCCCGGGCGTGGGATCCTGAACCTGATCACGGCGGCGGGCATGGGTCTTCCACCGGTGGTGGTCGGGCTGGTCTTGTACCTTCTGTTCAGTCAGGCTGGGCCGCTTGCCGTGCTCGACCTTCTTTACACGCCCGGTGCGATGATCATTGCCCAGGTGATCCTTGTGACGCCGATAGTCACGACGATTTCCCAGCAGGTCATTTCGGATCTTTATGAAGAGTATGGCGAGACGTTGCGCGCGATGCGGGCGTCGGGCTGGGCCAAGATGACAACCTTGCTTCGGGATGGTGCCCCTGCCCTTGTCACCGCCGCGCTGGCAGGGCTTGGACGCGCGTTTGCCGAGGTCGGCGCGGTGATGATCGTGGGGGGCAATATCAACCATGCCACGCGGGTGATGACGACCGCCATCGCGCTGGAGACGTCGCGGGGGGCATTGGAATTAGCGCTGGCCCTTGGAATCGTCCTTTTGATCATGTCGCTTTGCGTGAGCGCGCTTTTGATCACGGTGCGCCGCTCACTCGGGGGGCTTCAATATGCCTGAGACCCGCATCCTGTCCCTGCGCCCAGTGCCCTCGCCCAGCGAGGCGGCGATCTGGTTGAACGATGTACACCTGACCTTGGGGCGTCGTGCGCTTTTGCGAGGCGTGTCTTTTGGACTGGCGCGCCACGGAATTTCCGCGATCCTGGGGCCCAATGGCGCGGGCAAAAGCCTGACGTTGCGGCTGATTGCGGGGCTGCTTGAGGCCGACAAGGGGCGGGTTCAGTTGGCGGAAGGGTTGGAAGAGCCATCGCTGGTTTTTCAGAAGCCCGTGCTTTTGCGCCGTTCGGTGCGGGCCAACCTTGATCATGCGCTCAAGATCGCGGGCATGGCGCGCGCGGATCGACCCGGGCGCATTGCCGAGCTGTTGGTTATGGCGAGCCTGTCGCCCTATTCCGAAAGCCCTGCGCGCAAGCTGTCGGGGGGCGAGCAGCAGCGGCTTCAGATGGCGCGTGCGCTGGCGGCGAACCCAGCATTGCTGCTGTTGGACGAGCCCACGGCGAGCCTTGATCCGGCTTCGACCAGTGTGATCGAAAACCTCATTCGTCAGATCGCCAATGACGGCGTCAAGGTCGTGCTTGTGACCCATGACCGGGGTCAGGCGGAGCGTCTGGCCGATGACGTGGCCTTCATGGCGCGCGGGCGCATCACCGAGCATCGCAGTGCGGCTGAGTTCTTTGAAGGGCCGAAATCAGTCGAAGCCGAGGCCTATCTCAAGGGGCAGCTGGTTGTTTAAACGCCTTTGTTTTGCGGCGCTTGTGAGTGCCCTGCCCGCGCTTGGCCAAAGCGCTGAGCGGCTGTTGATCCAGTCGACCACGTCGACCCATAATTCTGGTCTTTATGATCATGTCTTGCCCATGTTCACTGCTGCGACGGGGATCGAAGCACGGGTTGTGGCGGTGGGAACGGGACAGGCACTGCGCAATGCTCAGAACTGTGACGGGGATGTGCTGGTGGTGCATTCGCGGGCGGCAGAGGATGACTTTGTGGCGCAAGGGTTCGGCTCGGAGCGGCGGGATTTGATGTACAATGATTTTGTGATCATTGGGCCCGGAGCGGATCCGCTGACGCTGGACGGGTTGGCGCTGGACGATGCCATGACGGCGATGGTCTCGGGCGAAGCGCCGTTTGTGTCGCGCGGGGACGACAGCGGGACGCATCGGCGCGAACGTCTGCTTTGGCCTGATGGAACGCCCGATGCCGCCGTGGACCGTTGGTATCTGGAGACCGGGGCCGGCATGGGAGCGACGCTAAATATTGCCGTGGGATTAGGGGGTTACGTGTTGAGCGACCGGGCCACTTGGGTGGCGTTCCAGAACAAGCAGGGCCATCGGATCCTTGTGGAAAACGACCCGATGCTGACGAACCCCTATGGCATCATTCCGGTGTCGCCTGCGCATTGTCCGAACGTGGCCGAAGTCGAAGCGACGGCGTTCGTGGACTGGTTCACCGGGGATGCGGGCAAAGCGGCAATCGAGGGGTTTCTTGTCGAGGGCCAACAGCTGTTCTTTCCGGGTGCGCCGGAGGGGTAGCGTACGCTGGTTTGGCTGCCGCGCAACGGAATGCGCATAAGACTCAGAAAACGCTCAATTTTCTCTATCGGTATAACGTCGGTATTGCGTCGGTATTGCGTCGGTGCGTGGATGGTGGCGGAGTGTAGGGCCAGCGCACGCCCGTGGGTGGGCGAATCCAACCTTTGTCGTCTTCACTTTATGGTCGGGCCTTGGGACGACTATTGAGCGGTTCGCTGATGTCAACAAAGCGCCCACCCGTCGGGACGGGCGTGCGCTGGCCCGGCGCCTTCGGCTTGATTCCGGGCCCGTGGTTCACCCACGGAACCCAGTGGCGACGATGAATTTCTCCGAGCTGTCCGAGCGCGATGCGGGCGGTTTGACGTGGGCGACCTTGTCGAAACGCTTCTTCAATTCGGTCAGTAGGCCGCCTTCGGCGCCTCCGGCCAGTACCTTGGCCACGAACGTCCCGCCCGGTGTCAGAACATCGAAGGCGAAATAGGCTGCCGCTTCGCAAAGTGCGACGATCCGCAAATGGTCGGTTTGTTTGTGCCCGGACGATGACGCGGCCATGTCGGACATCACGATATCGGCGGGTCCGCCGAGCCATGCCTTGACCTTGTTATCGGCGTCATCCTCGAGGAAATCGAGAACGTGGAGTTCAGCGCCCGCAATCGGCTCGACCTCTTGCAGGTCCACGCCAAGAACGCGCCCAACGGGTTTGCCGGGCTTTTCGCCCAGCGCATTCACGCGTTGGACAGCGACCTGACACCAGCCCCCGGGAGCACAGCCCAGATCGACCACGCGCTTGCCCGGGGTCAGGAAGCGGTACTTGTCGTCAAGCTCGAGGATCTTGAAGGCGGCGCGCCCGCGATAGCCTTCGGCTTGGGCGCGGCGCACGTAGGGGTCATTCAATTGGCGTTCGAGCCAGAGTGTCGAGGACAGTTTTCGCCCCCGCGCGCTTTTGACCTTCACGCGCAATTCGCGCTGGCCGCGCCCTGATCCGCCCCGTGCTTTGCGATCTGGCATCCTAGTAGGGTCCGTCTTCCAATACGCCGTCGGTGGACATCTGCGCATAAAGGAGGCCTTCGCGCAGGCCGCGATCAGCGACCGTCATGCGGTCCGTCGGCCAGGAGCGCAAGAGCGCTTGCAGGATCGCCGAGCCAGACATGATCAGCGCCTGCCGGTCCTTGCCGATACGCGGATCGGCGCGGCGGCCTTCGGGGCCAAGGTGCAGGTAGTCATGGATGACGCGGTCGATCTGGTCGGAGGTCATACGCAGCCCGTCAACCTTGTTGCGGTCATAGCGCTTGAGGCCAAGGTGGCTGGCGGCAACCGTGGTCACGGTGCCGCTGGTCCCGATGATCTGAAAGCCTTCGCGCATCTGTTCGGCGCTGTAGGGCGAAAAATTCTCCAACCCCTCTTCGAAGAAATAGCTCATCAACGCAAAGCGTGCGGAATCGTCTTCGACGTCATCGAACTGCTCGCGCAACGTGGCCACACCCATGGGCACCGAAATCCAGTCAACCACGCGGGCGGCGTTGAACGGCGTGTCGTCCTTGTCGGTGAAACCGCGGTGCAGGCGCATGATGGCGCGGGGACGTTCGGCGCGCGGCACGCGGGACAGATCAATCCAGACAAGTTCCGTAGAACCGCCGCCAATATCGACCACCAAAAGCTGTTCGGTTTTGGTGGACACCAGCGGCGCACAGGACACAACCGCAAGCCGCGCTTCTTCTTCGGGCTCGATGATGTCGAGCTTCAGGCCCGTTTCACGCCGGATGTAGTTCATGAACTGCTTGCCATTGGCGGCGCGCCGGCACGCTTCGGTTGCGACCAGACGCATACGGCGCACCCCATGACGGTCGAGTTTCGAGCGGCACACGCGCAATGCCTGCACCGTCCGACTCATCGAGCCATGACTAAGCTTGCCAGAGCCTTCAAGGCCATGACCGAGCTGAACAGACTTGGAAAAGCTGTCCACGACGTGAAACTGGTTGCCCTTGGGTTGGGCAATCAGCATCCGACAACTGTTCGTTCCCAGATCCAGCGCCGCATAAAGATCGGCGGGATCCGGTTTTTCAGGCTCAGGCGGCGAAACCGCGACCGGGACGGGTCCTGGTTGCGCGCCCAGACCTGTTGGGCGCTTGGGCGCCATGGGGCGGCCCTCCAATTCGAGTTACATTCAGCTTATGTCCGCGATATCAAACGCGCAAGGTCGAGGTCGCTCAAACAGCGCATGGTGTCGAAAACAGACGCCATGAAACGGACGCGCGCCTTGTATGAGGGATGAACGAAGGAGTCGCAGATGCCCGAAGTCACAATCGTTTACTGGCGCGATATTCCGGCGCAGGTCATCATCGGCAAGGGACGCCGGGGGACCAAGGCCGTCCTGCCCGAGCGGTTCGAGCAGGCGATTGACCGGGCGGCGATGAAATCGGGTGCGGCTGAGACGGACGATTACCTGGCCGAGTGGCGCAAAGCTTCGGATGGGGAACGCGAGGGTGCTCCCGAAGACATCGCAGCGGCGGAAATCGCGCGGCTGGACACAGAATACGACCAGGAGCGCATCAAGGCGCTGATTGATAACGACGGATGGGCCTGAGGCCCTTGGGAATAAGGAAAGCGCTCATGGCTTTGCTGCCGTTTCGCAAAAAGGACACCCCTGCCCCTGCTGACTTTGCCGGGTTTTTGACCGGGGCGTCGATCGAGGTGATGCCGAGGACGGCCGCCAAGATCGAGGATTTTCGCGCGATCCTGCCCATGGGCACGCGGGTCTATATCGCTCATATCGAAGGCACGCCGATCGACGAAATGGTCGAAACCGCAGCGCGGATTGCGGCAGATGGCTATGAGGTGATGCCCCATTTCCCGGCGCGCATCATCAAGGACAAGGCGACGCTGGCGGACTGGATTGCGCGGTATCAGGGCGAAGCGGGGGTGCGGTCGGCGCTTTTGCTGGCTGGTGGCGTTGCGGTGCCCAACGGGGACTTCCACTCCTCGATGCAGCTTTTGGAGACCGGGCTTTTTGGCGAGGCCGGGTTCACGCGGCTCCATGTGGCCGGGCACCCAGAAGGTAACAAGGACATCGACGCCAATGGTGGCACGGCGGAGGTTGATGCCGCGTTGCAATGGAAGCAGCGGTTTGCCGATACTTCGGACGCCGATTTCGCGATTGCCACGCAGTTTGCCTTTGAGGCGGATCCGGTGATTGCATGGGTCGACCGGCTGGCGGCGGCAGGGATCAGAATGCCGGTGCATATCGGGATTGCCGGGCCAGCAAAGTTGCAGACGCTGATCAAATTCGCAATTGCCTGCGGCGTTGGTCCGTCGCTGCGTGTGCTGCAAAAGCGCGCGATGGATGTCACCAAGCTGGTGCTGCCTTACGAGCCGACCGAGCTTGTCGCGCAACTGGCCGCGCATAAGGCGGCGCACCCCGATTTCGGGATTGAGCAGGTGCACATCTTCCCCCTTGGGGGTATCAAGACCTCGGCTACATGGTTGGCCGATCAGACCGGCAGCGGCATGGCCGCCGCCCAGAACGCCTGAAGGACGTTTTATGACCCGCACTGTTGTTGCATCGAAATCCAAGACCGTGACCATCGGCTTTGACGAGCCGTTTTGCGTCATTGGAGAGCGGATCAATCCCACTGGCCGCAAAAAGCTGGCCGCCGAGCTGGAAGCCGGGGATTTTTCGACCGTTGAGAAGGATGCGCTGGAACAGGTGGCCTGCGGGGCCATGGTGCTCGATATCAATGCGGGCGTTGTCTACAACTCGAACCCCGATCCCAACGAGACCGAGCCGCCGCTGATGCGCAAGGTCATCGAGATGGTGCAGGGGTTGGTGGATATTCCCTTGTGCATCGACAGTTCGGTTCCCGGTGCGCTGGAAGCTGGGCTTGAGGTCGCCGAAGGGCGCCCGCTTTTGAACTCGGTCACGGGTGAAGAAGAGCGGCTGGAAGCGATCCTGCCACTGGTGAAGAAATACGACGTGCCCGTGGTGGCGATT
>CAZWZG010000036.1:0-22425 GCA_964638245.1 uncultured Rhodobacterales bacterium | reverse complement strand
CGCCTCAGTCTCGGTCGCTGTCGTCAGGAACATCATCGACGCGGTTTCCGAAATCATCCGCGCGATCCGGGGCGTATGGCCGGTGGGGCGCGAATAGCTGGAAACGCGAGCCTTCAGGTTGCGGGCCTTGCCGACGTAAAGAACGTCCCCTTTTTCGCCGAGCATACGGTATACACCCGGTGAGCCGTCGAGCGACTTCAGGTAAGCTTGGATGACACTATGACCGGTCTGGCTCATTGACACTTTGCTGTGATTCCACCTTTGGCTGCACCGAACACGAGATACCGACAAGAGAAAAGACATCCACGAGATCTGTGGATAACCCTGCGGACAACCCACCGATCACAGGAAATTTCCTTTGTTTTTAGCACGTTTCGAAGCACTGCCTAATTTTTAGGCGCAATCGTAGGCCATTGATTTTAAACGATAAGTTTTTTTACGCGTGCAAATGACTGATTTCATTAAGGGATTCGTAACGGTTTCGTGACGCCCGTTTTTGAGGTGCACAAGTCAACCCCCCAAATCTGGCGAAGTCACTCAGGGCCCAATATGTCTGGCGTCTTCCAGGCGAGGTGCTGCCCCCCGTCCACAACTATAAGTTGTCCCGTTACAGCAGAGGCCGTGACAAGATATCTGACCGCATCGGCGATGTCGGTTTCATCCGCGCCCCGCTCCAAAATTGTGGCTGCACGCTGACTTGCGAAGTGTTCAGCCGATTGGCGCGCGCCCTGAAGAGTAGGGCCGGGGCCGATCGCATTGACGCGGATTTCCGGAGCAAGAGCGCGCGCCGAAATTTGCGTAAAATCCCAGAGCGCCATCTTGGCGAGGCTGTAGGTCGTGAACTCGGGCGTCACTTTCAGGACGCGTTGATCGACCATGTTGATCACGACCGGGTGGTTCTGACGCTCGTCAAAAGGACCGTCGCGTTCGGGCTTGGGCGCTTGAGCGGCAAACGCTTGGGTCAGGAAGACCGGCGCGCGCAGGTTGCTGTCGATATGCCGGTGCCAGCTTTCGGCCGTCGCCGTGGCCAGCGTATCGTATTCGAAGATCGAGGCGTTGTTCACAAGGACGCTCAGCATGCCGAGCGCGTCTGCGGCACGCGGAACAAGCGCATCCACCTGTTCTGGGTCAAGCAGGTCTGCGTGAAGCGTGACCGCCTGACGGTCCATGGAACGGATATCGTTCGCCACAGCCTCGGCCGCATCGGGTTGCGAGTTGTAGTGGATCGCCACGTCATGACCCATCTCCGCAAGCGTCAACGCAGCGCGCCGCCCAAGCCGGTGGGCCGCCCCCGTCACCAATGCCGTCATACAAGCACCGCGAAGACGTAGAGGCCGTAGAGAATTGCGAACGCCGCTCCCCAAATTCGGGTGATGTTGATTTTCGAGAAGACGAAAATTGCGAGCAACAGAGACGCGCCAAGCATCACCCAAAGGTCGAACCGCAGGAACTCGCCCGGGATCGGGATGGATCCAAAGAACGAGGCGATCCCGATGATGGCCAACAGGTTGAATATGTTGGACCCGATGACGTTGCCCAGTACGACGTCACTTTGCTTGCGATAAACGGCTGCGGCGACGGTGGCCAATTCCGGCAACGACGTGCCGACGGCGACCAACGTCAAGCCAATGGCCGTTTCGGACACACCATAGCGGCGCGCGATGTTTGTTGCGGCATCCACGAGGATATCCGCTCCAAGAGGCAAACCAATAAGACCAAGCACGAGGAAGACACCGATTTTCCAGCCCGGCATTCCGTCGTCGGCTTCTTCAAGCTCTTCATCTTCGCCCGTGGCTGCGCGGTGGGCCAAAGCCTCGCGCGCCTGATCCCAAAGGACGTAACCAATCGCTCCGAGTAGCACGAGGCCATGGAGCCACGTGATGGGTCCGAAAAAACAGACCGCAATGAACAGGACGCTGCCGGCGATCATCATCAGGTAGCTTTTTCGCGTATCGGACTCCGCTGTCTGAATGCTGGCGATCAGGGCCGGGAGGCCAAGGACGAGAAGGATGTTGGCTGTGTTCGAGCCAACAACATTGCCGATGGCAATGCCCGGCGAGTCCTCAAGGACCGCCTTGATGGAAATAAGCAGTTCGGGCGCCGATGTTCCGAAGGCCACGATGGTCAGGCTGACGAGGAGCGCGGGAATACCAAGGCGGATCGCAAGGTTGACCGCGCCGCGCACAAGGACGTCGCCAGCCAGGAGAAGGATCACCAAGCCAAGGCCAGCAAGTACAAAGTCCATCATTTTTCTTTACCGCAGGGACAGGGGTCTTTGCCGATTTTTGGTCGTCCGCAAGCCTTGCATTTCTTGGCGCTCTTGATGCGCCCCAGATTTGGCATCCGTATACGTCCAAACATGGCGAGGACCGCCATGACCACGAGAAAGAGGGTCGCAATCTTGATGATCATCTAGAGGCCGTAGCGTGCGAAAGCCGCACGTTCGTCGATTGCTGCGGCGGCGTCCGAGGCGATCTGACCCCCGATCCGGCTGAGAAGCGGGCGGCGCTGTTGGTAGACGCGGAATTCGCAGCGCTTGCCGTAAATCTCTTTCATCTTGGGCACGAGATGGGCAACGCCGTCGGTCAGCCCAATCTCGGCTGCCTTTTGGCCGACCCAGATTTCGCCGGTGTAGTAGTCATCCTCGCCCAGCTTAGCGCCACGCGAGGTTTTGACGTGGTCGATGAATGTCTCATGCAACTGCTCAATGATGCCGCGCAGTCGGGCGACGTCTTCTTCCTTTTCGGGGCGGAACGGGTCGAGCATGGATTTGGATTTGCCCGCTGTGTAGACGCGGCGCTCCACGCCATAGCGTCCAATCAGATCATGGAACCCGAACCCGGCGGAAATCACGCCGATGGAACCAACGACTGACGTTGCATCGGTGTAGATTTCGTCCGCAGCGCAGGCCAACCAGTAGCCGCCCGAGGCCGCGACGTCCTCGACAAAGGCATAAACCTTGACGTTTTTCTCATCCGCCAGACGGCGGATACGCGCCGCGATCAGCGAGGATTGCGCCGGGCTGCCCCCCGGCGAATTGATCACAAGCGCCACCGCCTTGGGTTTGCCTTTGCGGAAGGCTTTTTCGATTAGGGGGGCGAGGCCAGCATCGCTTAACCCGCCACGGGCACCAGACGCGATGACCCCCTGGAGGCGAAGAACGGCGACTTGTGGCGCGGACGACAGAAAAGAAGGAACAAGACCCATGGGCGGAGATGTAGGCTGCGCGGGCACAGCCAACAAGGCTGCGCCCGCAGCAAACCGAGCTTAATTCAGGACTTGATCCGATAACCGGTGCGGAAAAGCCACCAAACGACGCTCAGACACAGCAGGAAGAAGACCGCGATGGCCGCAAGGCTGGCGACGATTGGAACATCGCCGACACCGAAGAACGACCAGCGGAAGCCCGAAATCAGGTAGAGCACCGGGTTAAACAGCGTCACCGTCTGCCAGACCGGCGGCAGCATCGAAACCGAGTAGAACGAGCCCCCAAGGAAAACGAGCGGTGTGATCACCAGGAGCGGGACGAGTTGGAGTTGTTCAAAGCTTTTGGCGATGATCCCGATGATGAAGCCCATAAGCGCGAAGGTCACACAGGTCATGATCAGGAACGCCAGCATTGCAAGCGGATGTTCAATTGTGATGTCGACGAACCCAAAGGCCGTGATCAGGATGATGATCCCGATCAGAAGGCTTTTCGTGGCCGCCGCTCCGACATAGCCGATCACGATCTCCAATGGACCGATGGGGGCGGACAAGTGCTCGTAAAACGTGCCGATGAATTTCGGGAAATAGATCCCGAAGGAGGCGTTGGACAACGATTGGGTCAGAACCGATAGCATGATCAGACCCGGCACGATGAACGCGCCATAGCCGACGCCATCAACCTGTTCGATGCGACTGCCGATGGCCGTGCCAAACACGACGAAGTACAGCACCGTCGTTACAACGGGTGACACCAGCGACTGGATCAACGTGCGCCAGAGGCGCGCCATTTCAAAGACATAGATTGATCGGATCGCTTGCCAGTTCATGATGCGTCCTCCCGCACGAGCGAGACGAAAATTTCTTCGAGCGAGCTTTGATGCGTCTGAAGGTCCTTCAGGACAAGCCCTTCACCAGACAGCGCCGAAAGAAGCTGGGTGATTCCGGTGCGATCGCTTTTTGTGTCGTAGGTGTATTTCAGGGAGTTGCCCCCCTCGCCGAGTTCCAGATCGTATTTTGCAAGCCCGTCGGGGATTGCCGAGATCGGGGACTGCAGCTCGATCGTCAGATCCTTCTGGCCCATGCGCTTCATCAAAGCGTCCTTTTCCTCGACAAGAAGGATTTCGCCCTTGTTGATGACTGCGATGCGATCCGCGATCATCTCGGCCTCTTCGAGATAATGGGTGGTCAGGATGATGGTGACGCCCGAGGCCTTCAGCTCTTCGATCACGTCCCACATGCCCTTGCGCAACTCGACGTCAACGCCTGCGGTGGGTTCGTCCAGGAACAGGATGCGGGGTTCGTGCGACAGCGCCTTGGCGATCAGAACACGGCGACGCATACCGCCCGACAGGGTGTTGATCTGGTTGGTCTTCTTGTCGGCAAGCGACAGCTTGGTCAGGATTTCGTCGATGTACGCGTTGTTTGGCGGATAACCGAACATCCCACGCGAAAACCGCACCGTGTTTTGCACCTGCTCGAAAGGTTCGAGCGTGATTTCCTGGGGCACAAGGCCGATCAGGCGGCGCGCGGCCCGGAACGCGGTGACGTTATCGTGGCCACCCACGGTGATCTTGCCCGAGGTCAGGTTGGTCAACCCGCAGATCGTGGAAATAAGCGTGGTTTTCCCGGCCCCGTTGGGACCAAGCAGCGCCAACACTTCACCTTCGCGGATTTTGAGGTTCACGTCCTTCAGAGCGTGAAAGCCGCCGTCAAATACTTTGGAGACGCCGGACACGTCGACGATATCGGTCATGGAATGTCCTTTTCGAGGGTTGGTAGCTAGACCTCAAACCCGCCCATGAAAAGGGCATTGGCGGTGTATTTTTGCACAATGGTGTCTCGGGTGGCGATATGTGTCCGCCTCTTGGGCCTCAAAAACGCGGTTTCATCCCGTGGCTGGACGAAGGCCGTGCGCCCATGCCAAGTCTCTGGCCATGAGGCCATTGAACGAGAACTGCGCAAGATGACCGCCGCCAAAAAGTTGCGAGGAAATCGCTGATGGCGCTGCGCCTAGTCGTGCAGGATCTGAACGTGCGCGCCAAAAGCGGGCGGGTGATCCTGTCCGTGCCTACGCTAGAGATCGCACCGGGTGAGGCTGTGGTGATCAAGGGTCCGTCGGGTGCAGGGAAATCGACGCTTCTTCATGCGTTGGCCGGGCTGCTGGAGCGGGTCGATGGCGCCGTCAACTGGGGTCAGCGCAACCTCAATCAGATGCCCGGCGCTGCGCGTACGGAGTTTCGGCGCAAAACGCTTGGCATCGTGTTTCAGGATCATCTGCTTTTTGACGAGCTGGACGCGTTCGGGAATGCCTCGCTGCCCAGCGCCTTTGCCCCGCGCCGCGACAGGGTCAATATTCGCATGCAGGCGGCGGACATGCTGGACCGGTTGAACCTGACCGGGCAGTTCCGCCAGAGCGTCACGACCCAATCAGGCGGCGAACGTCAACGGGTCGCGGTTGCACGGGCGCTGGCCCACAACCCGCAGGTACTTCTTGCAGACGAACCCACGGCCAGTTTAGGCCGTGAAGCTGCGAACGCGCTGATCGATGACCTTCTCAGAATGACACATGATGACGGGCGCACAATGATTGCGGTCAGCCATGATGCGGTTTTTCAGGATGCCGCACCTAGGGTGATCGAGATGCGCGATGGCCGCATCGTTACGGAGACGCAAAATGCATGACGGAGTTTCGGGCTTGTGGAGCCGCTTGAGTGTGCTTGAGCAGGACATCGCCACGCTCTTCTTGCTTGTTCTTCCGGCCATCTTGCTCGGCATATTTTTGCAGCGTGGCTATGCGACTGGTCCGCTGACTTGGGGCTTGATCCGGCGTTACTCCCGCGTTTGCGTGACTTTTGTGGCATTGATCGCAGTATCGGTTGCTCTCGGAACCGGATTGATTTCACAGGAACGCGCGCTGCGCAGCGGGACTGCGAGCGCGGCGGCTCCATTTGATCTGATAGTTGCGGCGCCCGGATCGGAAATGACGGCTATGCTGGCAGCAGTGTATTTGCAGCCAGCGCGCGTGCGCCTTGTCGATGGGACGATCTATGACCGTGTAGCACGTCATGAAAGCGTGACATTGGCCGCCCCCATTGCTTTTGGAGACAGCTTCGAGGGTAGACCGGTTGTTGGGACAACAACTGCATTCGTCGACCATTTGAGTGGCGGATTGGCCGAAGGCCGTGCGTTTCGCCGCATCGACGAAGCCATTGCGGGCGCGCGGGCCAAAATCGACATCGGCGCGGCTTTTGCGCCCGCCCATGGGCATGGCGACGCCGCCGTCGATGGTGCCCATGGTGATTTCACGTATACAGTGGTTGGCCGCATGTCGGAAACCGGTTCACCTTGGGATACCGCCATTCTGGTGCCTGTCGAAAGCGTTTGGGAAATCCATGGCTTAGCGAATGGTCACGGGCCCGATTGGGGTGGCAGACTTGGACCGCCCTTTGAACCGACGGCCTTTCCGGGAACGCCCGCAATCATTGTGACTGCCGATAGTCTTGCAGCCATATATTCGTTGCGTTCCGAATTCTCGACCGACACGACCATGGCCTTTCTTCCGGGCGCGGTCCTGGCGCGACTGCACGCGCTTCTTGGTGATGTTCGGGAGGTAATGAGCATTATGGCCATTGTAACCCAGGGTCTCGTGGCGGTTGCAGTCCTGGCAGGGCTTATGATCCTTTCGCGCTTGGTCTCTCGTCAACTCGCCTTGCTTGCCGCATTGGGGGCACCCAATCGCTTTGTACTTGCCGTCATCTGGGGCACGTCCGCTACCCTGATCTTGACAGGGGCCTTGCTTGGAATGGGTCTTGGGGTTTGGGCGGCTGATATCATTGGAAGGATCGTGTCGACGCGGACGGATATTGATGTCAGTGCAACACTCGGATGGTCGGAAGTTCACCTGGTTGCCGGGTTTGCATCCACGACCATTCTTTTTGCGCTTGTTCCGGCTTTATTTATCACACGGCGTGAGATCGTCGACGACCTGCGCAGCTAGCGTATTAGGCCTCCGGATGATAGCGTTTTTCCTATGCTAGGAGATGCCAACGTGATGCACGTGACGTCGACAAAAAGCTTGAGAAAGGCAGAAGGAACGCGATTCTTGCGGCTTGGCCCGGAGGATGCATCGGCTGTTTTGGCGCTATACTCTAAAGTCTATGCGCGTGCGCCGAACGGACATTTGGCGAGACGTGGCGCCACAGCAATCCGGCGCCTGCTGAGCGATGGCTCAGCCGGGCTGGGTATAGGAGCATGGTCCGAAAGCGATGAACGTCTCAAGGCTTACTCGCTGTGTAAGAAGGCCGAAGGACCTACCTATCCAGGTGCTCCAATTTTGGCGGGCCTTGGGACAGACCTATGGGTCGGGCATGGAACTGTGGTCGATCAAACGCATGAGGGTCGTTTTTTGATGGCGCGACTTCTTACAGCGCGAACTGCGGCTCTGAAGAGCATCGGCGCCATTCACTCCGCCGGTTTGATTGCAATTGAAAACACAGCATCATTGGCGGCCGCGCTCCGCGCTGGGGGGAGGATCGTCGGGTTGGAACACGACGACAATTGCCTGAACTTCGTTTGCTATGGCGGGCCCTTGGTGAGCGGCGGCACCTTTGGTGGAGAGATTGAAGTTATACCAAACGACGCAGCACGTATCGAACAACTGATCGAAAGCCGCTATATCGGCACAGCACTTCGACGAAAGAAAAGTGGCGAGCGGATGATCGCGATGGAGCGCCTAGCATGATGGTTCCGCTCAGGCAGGTCGACTTTGCACGCGGGCAGCGCAACTACATCACCGCAGTCGATATTTTTAACTCTGCTCCGATCACCCAGCGTGATACGTTTTTTGAGTTTCGTTTCAGCAGGTTTGCAAACGCTCCCGGCAAATGGATCGATGGAACCAACGCAGCAGAAGATCTGAATCTTTGCCCTATCACCGTTGTTGTCAAAGACGGAGAACGCCGGGCGCGATTTGGCTTCTTGGAAGATCTCTCTTCGTCCCTGAGGCGCGTTGCAGATCTTGATAGCGGTCTGACGGACGAAATGCTGACCGTGAACGAGCGTCGCGCTTCATGCCCAGTGAGCGCAGAACGCGATCCATGGGCGCAGCTCATAGACATGTTGCGGTTCTTCGGAATGCGCCTGTTTGGCATCCAGACATGGGCCGTGCTCCGGCTGTCGGGGACTGGCACCTGCACGACACCATTTCCTGTCGCTGCAACGACCCTCGAAATGGAGTTCTTGACCACGCGCTCGGGCGTTTACCGAGTACGGTATTGGCTGAAGGACAACCCGCGTTGGAATGGCTTTTTCATGGGGGCAGAGATGAAAAACATGCCAAGAACGGAGGGGCAGCCATGAGTACACCAACCGCGTTGGACCGCGAACGTATTGCCCGACGGCAGCACATAGAGAACAAGGGCGATCCGTTCGACCTGAAGAACCCCGACGTCCACAGCAATGACAGTGCATTTGGACTCTTTGAAACGCTTCTTGAAAACGAACCCATACGTTGGAACGCCGAGTCAGGTGGGAAAGGCTTCTGGTCCGTCTGCCGATACTCGGCGGTCAAAGACATGCTTCGCAGATATCAGGATTTCTCAGCTGACTTGAAATATGGCGGGAACCGTATTTTCGACGTTCAGGAGACGAACGATCAACCTGCCGCAAACATCTTCAGCATGGACCCACCTGACCGTGTCACATTGCGGCAGGCGATCGCGCCGTGGTTTACCAAAGCCCGAGCAGATGCACTTCAACCCAAGGCTGAAGCGTTCGCATCAGAACTTGTCTCGGACCTTCGCGCGAGAGGCGGCGGTGACATGGTGGCCGAGATTGCAAAACCGTATGTTCTGCTCGTGGCCGAAAATGTGCTTGGCCTCCCGCGATCGATTTGTGCGGACTTCCTTCTCTGGGGCGAAAAGATCCTGTTTGATGATGACGACGCATTTAGACCATCGGTAGAGGAACGGTTCGAAATCATAGCGGCGATCGACGTGATTGCGCGCGAAATCTATGAAGGAAAACGGCCTACAACGACTGGCCTCTTCGAAGCCATGCGCGACGCTGAACTCAGTAAAGGGCGATTGAGTTTCCTCGACTTTAGTGCAAACGTCCTAGCGTTCTTTGTGGCCACGACCGATACGACGCGGCATACACTCGGCTATGCGGTCGAGGCGTTCGAGCAAAGCCCTGAGGCACGAATGCTCCTTGAGAGTGACCCCGCCATGGCGCCCCTCGTTGCCCGTGAATTGATCCGCTGGGTCAGCCCAGTCATGCACTTCCGCAGAACCGCAACGCGCGATTGCGAACTGGACGGTCGGGCGATCGCCAAGGGCCAGAAGGTGGTTGGCTGGATCACATCAGCGAATCGGGATCGGGACATCTGGGTTGACGGACAGGCCTTTTCGCCAGAGCGCTTTGTGAACCGCGACGCCAAGACCAGCCTTGCTTTCGGCACCGGCTCGGCGTTCTGCCTTGGATGGCGCTTTGCTGAGATGATGGTGGCAACGATGCTGCTCGCCCTTGTACGCGAAGCGCCGGACATACGGACGGATAGTGGCCGCGCGCGAATACGCTCGAACTTCATGAGGGGCTACCGGGTTTATCCGGTCAGGTGCAAAGATTAGCAAACCATGTCCTAGCTGCGATCAGCTAGGACGACGCAAGCTATTCTACGGGTTCGGAAAAATCATAGTCCGGAAACCTTCTAACCGCCTCGAATTCGGCCCTCCCGCTCAGAATTGAAGCGACAGCTTTCTCCATCTCAACATGGTTTAGTGACACGTTGGGGCCTGCGTTCCACGCCCAGACCGTGTCCTTTGTTCTGGCAACAAGGCTGTAGGCTCCATTTTGACGGAGCCCAAACCCAACATCGGTTCCCAGACCAAAATTAATCGAGCATGTTTCGTAAGACCTCTCCTTGGAGACTTCTTTGCACTCCATTCCTAAGGCGACAAACTCCGTCCGAAGGAATTGTGTTCTTACATCCGCTTCGGTTTGACCAAGAAAGCTCCAGTTTACGTCATAGTCAGTCGTGATGAATTGAGAGGTGCAACTGGCCAACCCGAGCAGCGCCGCAGCCGGCGCCCATAGCGCGAGCCTATGTTTCCGCACCCTTCACAACCTCATCCAACTGCTTCAACCGCTCCAACAACCCCGCCATCTCCCCAAGCGGCACCATGTTGGGTCCGTCACTAGGCGCGTTGTCCGGATCCGGGTGTGTTTCAATGAAAAGCGCGCTGATCCCGACCGCCACTGCGGCCCGCGCAAGTGGCGGCACAAATTCTCGTTGCCCACCCGAAGATGTGCCCGCTCCACCCGGGAACTGCACCGAATGGGTGGCGTCGAACATCACCGGATAGCCCGTTTCGGCCATGATCGGGAGTGAGCGCATGTCAGAGACCAGCATGTTGTAGCCAAAGCTGGCCCCACGTTCGCACAGGATGATCCGCTCATTGCCTGTGCTGGCGACCTTGGCGGCGACGTTCTTCATGTCCCAAGGCGCAAGGAACTGGCCCTTTTTGACGTTGATCGCAGCACCCGTTTTGCCTGCCGCCAACAACAAGTCCGTCTGGCGTGACAGGAACGCGGGGATCTGCAGGATGTCGACGGCCTCTGCGACGGGCGCGCATTGCTCGGCGGTGTGGACATCCGTGAGGACCGGCACCCCGAATTCGGCGCGGATGGTGTCGAGGACCTTCAAACCCTCGTCCATGCCCATCCCGCGCTTGCCCGCCACGCTGGTGCGGTTGGCCTTGTCATAGCTGGCCTTGAAGACATAGCCGATCCCAAGACGCGCACAGGTTTCGACCATCTGCTCGGCGATCCCACGCGCATGATCCAGCCCTTCAAGCTGACACGGCCCCGCGACCAACACGAAAGGCGCATCATTGGAAAAGCTCAGAGTGCCGACGGATACGGTCATTGGATGCCCTCTCTGGCATAGACGGATTCGATACGCTCGACATCGATCGGGTTGTTGAGTTCCCAAAACACGCGGCCCTTTGCTTCGACCTCGACACAGGTCACGGGCAAGCCGTTTTCCAAAAAGCGCAGCTGCTCGAGCCCTTCGAGCTTTTCGAGGCGCCCCTCTGCAAGCGATGCATATGTTTCGAGCGCGGCGCGCCGGTAAGCGTATAGACCGACATGGTGAAAAACCGGCACCGGCTCGGGTTGCCCATCGACAAACGGGATGACTTCTTTGGAGAAGTAAAGCGCGTTCATGGCTGCGCCAAACACAGCCGTCGTCCCGCCAACCCGACCATTTGCGCGATCTTCGCGGAAATTGGCGAGCGTTTCGGCGTCACAGCGCAGGACGGGTGTCGCCACCTGCGTTTCTGGGTCATCCATGGCGCGGATCATGGCGCGCACGAAACTGGGCGGTGTGAGCGGTGCATCGCCCTGAACGTTGACGATCACGTCCGCCTCAAGGTGCTGCAGCGCATCGGCGCAGCGCTCGGTCCCATTGCGCGCCTCCGGATTGGTCATGATGACATCTGCGCCAAACCCTTCAGCTGCGCTTTTGATCCGCTCATCGTCCGTAGCGACAAAAACCGGCACGCCTTCGGCGCCTTCCAACGCCGCCTCCCATGTCCGCTGGATCAGCGTCTTGGAAACACCCGTGGCCCCTTTAAGTTCGGCCAACGGCTTTCCCGGATAGCGGGTCGAGGCATAGCGGGCGGGAATTACGATCGCAGTGCTCATACGACACCTGCCGACAGACAGTCTTTCAAGTGGATCAATCCCTCAAAACGGCCGCCTTCGGAGGCGACGAACAGTGCCGTCACCCGACCCTCGTTCATCATGGCCACGGCTTCGGCGGCCAGCGCATCGGGTGCGATGACACGGGGGTTGCGTGATGCGATGGCGCCCGCGGTCTTGTCCATCAGGCCATCAAGGTTGCGCCGGATGTCTCCATCGGTGACCCCCCCAACCAGCCTGTCGCCCTGCAAGACCGCCGCTGTGCCGAGGCCCTTGGCCGTGATTTCGACGACGACCTCTCCCATGGGCGTGTCTTCAAACGCCGTCGCGACATTCGACGGCCCATGCATGATGTCGCGCACCCGCAAGAGCTGCGCGCCCAGCTTGCCGCCAGGGTGGTAGGTCTTGAATGTCTCTTCGCGGAAATCATGCGCTTCCATCAGGACCACCGCCAGCGCATCGCCCAGCGCCATGGACGCCGTTGTGGATGTCGTTGGCGCGCGCCCGATGGAACAGGCCTCGGGCGCATCGGGCAGACCAAGGATCAGATCGGCGGCATGCCCGAGCGTGCTTGCCGGCACTTTGGTCATCGCGATGATGGGAATATCGAACCGACTGGCATAGGCGATCATGTCTTTCAATTCCGCTGTTTCGCCTGAGTTCGACAGCATCAGACAGACATCGCCCTTGGTGATCATCCCCAGATCGCCATGGCTGGCCTCGGCGGGATGGACAAAAATCGCGGGCGTCCCCGTCGAGGCCAACGTCGCGGCAATCTTGCGCGCGACATGCCCTGATTTGCCCATGCCCGAAACGATGACCCGCCCCGGTGCCGCAAGGATCATCGCAACCGCATCGTCGAAATCTGCAGGAAGGTCGGCTGCCATTTGGCCCAGCGCCGCAGCCTCGGTTTCAATCACGCGCCGCGCTGTTGCCAGAAAACTCTGTACCTGTTTTGGATCGGGCATCGCCGCCATGTTGGTTGTCCCCTGCTCGGGTGCCTCGGGTTTTCAAGCCTTCTAGCAGGCGCGCCCGGGTCGCGAAAGGCTCCTTCATCTGGACACAAATATCCTCGCCGAAGGCAAGAAAGTTCAACCCCGGCTTGCTTGACGCGCCTCGGTACGGACCATAAGCGAGGCCCATGAACCTTGGCTTCTACCGACTGCTTGCCCCGCTGACGCCCCCGCTTTATGCGGCGGCCCTACCCCGCCGAGCCAAGCGCGGCAAAGAAGACCCGTTGAGGCAGGGCGAACGCTGGGCGCGCGCAATGGCGCCGCGACCGCAAGGCAAGCTGATCTGGTTCCATGCCGCGTCGGTTGGCGAAAGCCTGGCCCTGTTGTCGCTCTTTCGCCGACTACGCGCGGCACGTCCAGATGTATCGATCCTGCTCACCACATGCACAGTCACCTCGACCATAGCGCTTGAAAATGCCGGTTTGCCCGACGGCGTGACCCACCAGTATTCGCCCGTCGATACACCCGGCGCCTGCCGACGATTTCTGGCCCATTGGCGGCCCGATATCTGTGTCGTGGCAGAGTTTGACCTTTGGCCCGAGCTTCTGGCGCAAACCAAGGCAACAGGCATGCCAATGCTCCTGATCAACACGCGTGTCTCGGACCGCCGGTTGAAGGCGCGCCAGAAGGCCGGACGCCTTTACTCCGATATTCTCAAGTTCTTCGACGCGATCCTTCTGCAGGACGATCCGACCTTGCCCCGCATGGTCGAGCTTGGCGCTCAAACGTCCAAAATGCGGGTGATAGGCGCTTTGAAAAGCGCGGCCGAGCCTCTGCCGGACCAGCCTGAACCCCGCGCCGCATTCGAGGCCGCCGTAGGAGACCGCCCCGTTTGGGTCGCTGGATCCGCCAATATCGTCGAGGCCCCCAACCTGATGCGCGCGCAGGCGATCCTGAAAGAAAGGGCGCCCGGCACGCTTTTTCTGCTCGCCCCGCGGCACACCTTCACCGCCCCGGACTGGATCAAGGCCGCCAAGGCAGAAGGCCTATCATACGCGTTGCGCTCCGAAGGCGCGCTGCCATCCCCGGACACGGACGTCTACATCGCTGACACAACGGGCGAGATGGGAATCTGGTACCGCGCTGCGCCGATTTCTTTCATCGGCAATTCGCTGCCTGCGACGGGCCCGGCTTTGACGGGCAAGAACCCATTTGAAGCCATCCAGCTGGGCTCGATGATCCTGCATGGTCCTGATCTGGGCAACTTTCAGGACAGCTACGAACGGCTGGCCGCTGCCAAGGCCGCCCTGCAGGTCGACGATGCGCAAGCGCTGGCCGACGCCGTTCTTCAAATGCAAGACGAAGGCGCGCGTGCGCCTTTTATTGCTGCAGCGACAGGCGTTGTGCAGGAAAGCCAGTCGACGCTGGACGAGACCGAGAAATTGGTTCTCGAAACGCTCGCTCGGACCTGATAAAATACCCGCAAAACAAGAGGGATCGAGCAGATGGCAGATTTACGCGTTTTCATCGGATGGGACAGCCGCGAGGACATCGCGTATCAGGTCGCCAAACGGAGCCTTTTGCGCCATGCCTCCATCGACGTCGAAGTTGTCCCGATAAAGGTTCAGGACCTTGTCGATCAAGGCGCCTACACGCGCGAAATCGATCCGCTCGCCTCGACGGAGTTCACCTATTCGCGCTTTCTGACGCCGCATCTGGCGGGTTGGAAAGGCTGGGCGTTGTTCATCGATTGCGACTTCCTCTATCTCGACGATATCGCTCCAATCCTTGAGTACCGCGATCCGACCAAGGCCGTTTGCTGCGTGCAGCACGACTATACGCCCAAGGATAGCGTCAAAATGGATGGCCAGCAGCAGACGGTTTATCCGCGCAAGAACTGGTCGTCCTGCATGTTCTTCAACTGCGATCACCCCTCGACCAAGAACCTGACCGTGGAAAAGGTCAATGCCGAGGGCGGCGCCTATCTGCACCGGATGCAATGGGCGGCGGATGACGAAATCGGAGAGTTGCCGGTTGCCTATAACTGGCTTGAAGGCTGGAACGAGAAACCTACCTCCGGGACGCCGATTGCAGTGCACTATACCCGGGGCGGCCCGTGGTTCGAGAACTGGCAAGACGTGGATTACGGTGACGAGTGGCGTGCGGAAGCGGCAGCATATCGCGCGGAAGTGTAAGAAAACTAAGGAAATCATTAACGAAATGCGGTAGTAGTCCGGCGTGGGGGTGTCGGGCTACGGCCCATGTCTAGGAGACGACCCCTTATGGAAGACGGCCTGACTTCGGCTTCGACTGTCTTTGGTGGCCTGATGGCAGCGGTTTCGGCAGGTGGACCGGTGATCTGGGCGATTGCCCTACTGTCTATCATCGCGCTGGCCACAATCCTCTGGAAAATAACGCATTTCATGGGCCTCGGGGCGTGGGGCGGCACCAGCAAAATCGACCGCGTCGTGGGCGCCTGGTCCAGCGGCCAGACGACCGAAGCGCTGCAGGCTGCACAAGGCCTGAAGGGTGTGCGCGGAACGCTGGTCAAGGTCGCTATGGCGTCCCGTCTGGACACAAATCTGGACGAAGACGGCGCGCGTGATGAAACCGGGCGCATGGCGCGGCTCCTTTTGGCGCGTTCTGGATCGGGGATCCGGCTTCTGGAATTGATTTCGACTGTTGCACCTTTGCTCGGCCTTCTGGGGACCGTTCTGGGCATGATCGCGGCGTTTCAGGCGCTACAACTCGCCGGCACGCGTGCTGATCCAAGCGATCTGGCAGGCGGCATCTGGGAAGCACTTCTGACGACGGCAGCGGGCATGGCCGTAGCGATCCCGGCCGCGATGGCCGTGACATGGTTCGAAAGCGTGGTCGACAAGATCCGCCTCGATCTTGAGGATATCGCAACACGCGTCTTCGTGCGTCCCGTCAATGCCCAGGCCCCCAGCGCCGGACTGACGGCGGCCGAATGAGCTTTGTCTTCGCAGAACCGCGCCGGGCCCGCAGGCCCGGACTGACGCCCATGATCGACGTGGTCTTTCTGATCCTCGTCTTTTTCATGCTGGCCGCCCGGTTCTCGGTCGAGACGGCTTTGCCGATCCAGCTCGGCGGGGGCAGCGTTGCTGATTACACCGGCCCGCCACGCCTGATCGACGTGGGTGCCGAGTCATTGACGCTTAACGGCGTCGAACTGCGCTTGCCCGCCCTTTTGGCCGAAATCGATCGGCTGACCGATCGTGCCGACGACGCCTTGATCGTGCGTCCAACCGATGGAACATCCCTTCAGGCGGTGATCGATGTCCTTGATGCGCTGCGCGATGCTGGCTTCACCAATCTGGTTTTCGTGGAGTAGCGGGATGAACTTCGAAACGCGCCGCAAGAAGACCGGTCTGGACAACGTCCCGATGATCAACCTTGTCTTCCTTCTGCTGATCTTCTTTCTTTTGACCGCCCAGATCACACCGACTGCCCTGATCGAAGTCGCCCCGCCCGAGGCCGCGTCAGGCGATGCGGGCGATAGCCTGCCTGTTATTGTCATGGATGCCGAGGGACGCGTCGCCTTTGATGATGTCTTTGGTCGCGCCCAGGTGCTGAAGCGTATCGGTGCCGAATTGGCCCAGCGGTGTGAGATCATTGATTGCGCCGCTGACCCGATTGCCCTGACACTGCGCGCAGACGCCAACGCCGAAGGTCGCAGCGTCGCTGCGCTGATTTCGGACCTCGGCGCATTGGGGCCTGTCGACCTCAGCCTGGCCACCGTCGCGCGATAAAGCAATTTGAGATGGTCAATGCGCGCAGTGCGAATTAGCGTTCGCGCCACGGAGGTGCGCGATGGCCGTTTTTCACACCACACCCAAGCTGGCGTCCTATGACATCGTGATCATTGGCGGCGCCATGATGGGGTCGTCTACGGCATGGTGGTTGACCCAAGATCCAACTTTCAACGGGTCCGTTTTGGTGGTGGAACGTGATCCAACTTACGAAAACTGCTCGACCGCCCACACCAATTCCTGCATCCGCCAGCAGTTCTCGAATCCGCTCAACATGCGCATTTCCCAGTTCGGCGCAGAGTTCATCACGTCGCTGCGCGCGCAAATGGGGGGCGACGAGCGTGTGCCAGAGCTATCGATCCGCTCCTTCGGTTACCTTTATCTGGCCGATGATGCAGCAGGAGCAGACCGCTTGCGGGCATCAGCAGCGCTTCAGCATCAGCACAACGTGCCCACCGAATTGCTGAGCGCGGACGAGATTAAGGCGCGATATCCCTTTTACAATGTGGATGACATCCTGCTTGGCTCGATCAACACCCACAACGAGGGATTGTGGGACGGCATGGCCGTGTTTGATGCATGGCGGCGAAAGGCGCGCGACGGCGGGGTCGAGTATATCGAAAACGAGGTCGTCGAGATCGCGCGGGATGGTGGCAGGATCGCTAGCGTTACGTTGCGGTCGGGCGAAACCATCGCGTGCGGGCAATTGGTCAACGCATCAGGGCCACGTGCGGCACGCACGGCGGCAATGGCTGGGATCGATGTCCCCGTGGAACCGCGCAAGCGCTTCACATGGATCTTTTCTGCAGAAACCCCGCTGGATCGCGACCTCCCCCTCACAATAGACCCCTCGGGCGTCCATGTCCGCGAAAACGGCGGTGGCACGTATTTGGCCGGGGGGCACGCGGAACATGACCCAGCGGTTGCGTTCGATGATTTCGCGATGGACCACGCACTTTGGGAAAATCACATTTGGCCCGTGCTGGCCACGCGCATTCCAGCGTTCGAAGCGATCAAGGTCACGTCGGAATGGGCGGGTCACTATGCCTATAACACGCTCGACCATAATGCGATCACAGGCCCCCACCCAGAAATTGCCAACTTCATCTTTCTAAACGGTTTTTCGGGGCATGGGCTTCAGCAATCACCCGCGATGGGCCGTGCGACAGCGGAATGGCTCATCCACGGCGCGTACCAGACGCTTGACCTAAGCCCCTTCCACTATGACCGCATCCTGTCGAATAAACCATTCAATGAGACGGCGGTGATCTAAAGCGAAGTCGCCCTATCTATTGGCGAGCAAAACAACTATGGGTTGGGCAAAGGAGACGAAGTGATGCCCCGCGCCGTCCTTGTGCTGCTCCGAAAGCCCAGACTTTTGGTGTCGCGGTTGCGCACCGCGATAACAGTCGCGCTGCTATTGGCGTTTGCGCTGCCGTCTTTGGCGCAACAGACGAATGAAGACCCGCTCATCGTCGGTTCTTTCCGGGCTCCCGCCTCGAATTTTTCGGTGTTGGAGGAAGACGGCACGCGCTCCGGCTTCTTTTTGAGCCTTGCAAAAGAAATCAGTTCGGAGATCGGTGTTCCCATTGAATGGCGCGACTACGAAACGATCGCAGAATTGATCGGCGCCCAACTCCAAGGCGAAACCGATATGATCGCCGGTATCGCGCGGTTGGACGAAATCGCACCGGATCAGGTTTATTCCGACCCCGTTGGACTTGGAGAGTCTCGTTTGATGGTTCGCGCGGATCAGGCAGCGCGCATTGCGTCTGTAGGATTTGAAGGACAGCGTATCGGGTACGTGCCTCCACTTCTGAGCGCGACCGAGCGTGCGTTGATGGCGCAAAACACTCCGGTCATCTTTGACGAAACGCGCTCCGCCCTTGTTGCGCTTTTGTTGGGGGACTTGGACGCGTTTCTTGCGCCCGGATCAGTGAGCTTTGATCTGGTACGGCGGGCCGGACTGGATACGACCGTCATTTTCAAGGGAGGTTCCATTCGCGAATTTGATCGTGTCGTCATGCTGAACCCACGTCGCGCCGACCTTATGCCCCAGATCAACAGCGCGATCGCCCGCATGGAAGAAGACGGCCGGTTGCCGGATCTGCGCACCCGTTACTTCGTGGACGTTCCGCCCTTGCCGCCAGAGGTTTTGACCGTCGCCGTCGCCCATAATCCACCGAACATGATCGTCGGCGAGGATGGCTCGATCAGCGGCTTTACTGTCGAGATCTTTCGCGACCTGGCCGAGTTGGCCGCTGTCGAGTTCGAGTTTCAGGTCGTCCCGTTGCCCGACTACATCGCCGGTCCGGGCACGTCGGGATACGATCTGGGGCCAGCCATGGGCATCAACGCCGATCGCCGGACCCGGATGGACTTCCTGCAGCCCCTGCGCGCGATAACCGCATCGATCGTCACTCGCGCAGGTGAAGCGGATGGTATCAGCTCGCTGGACGATCTTGATGGCCTGCGTGTGGGCGTGGTCGACAACACGCGACCCGAAGCCTTCGTGCGCGGGAACGCCGGTTTGACGCCGGTCGTTGTGCCAACGACGAATGAGCTTTTATCAGCCCTGCTTGATGGAGAAGCGGACGCGATCCTTACCGGAACTGATCCGATGCGCAATCTGGCAGGCGCGCGCGGGGTTTTGGACGACATTGAATTCGTCAGCCCGGCCTACGAAAGAACCAAAATAAGCCACGCATTGCGCTTTGGCCTTGGGGAAACCCGCGAGCGGCTGAACGCCGTCATTCCCGCCTATGTCGTTTCGGATCGCTACGAGGCCTTACTGGAACAATACTTTGGAACGCCGTCGTTCTGGACCCCAGAACGCCAGCGTCTGGCGGGAGCAGCAGGGGGCGCGCTGGCGCTGTTCATCATCGCTGGGTCGATCTTTATGCGCCAACGCCGCCAACGCCAGCGCCGCGAGTTCGAGCGCAACATCGCAGCGCTTGAACGGGAAAAGAAACACGCAAGCGAGCTTGGCCGCCTTGTCACCGAACTTGAACGCTCCAACCGCGAGTTGGACGAATTTGCCTACATCGCAAGCCACGACCTCAAAGAACCGCTGCGCGGTATAGCGATCAACGCCAACTTCATGATGCGCGAAGAACTGCCCGAACCAGCACGCGAACGGGCCGCGCGCATGACCGAGCTTTCAGGTCGGATGGAGCGTCTGATCTCGGACTTACTGTTCTTTTCGCGCCTCGGACGGGGTGATGCGAAAATCGACGCCGTCGATATCGGTTCCATCATCGACCAAATCCGCTCGGACTTGGCCGAGTCGCTGCAGGAGCAGAATGGCGAGATCGTCGTGGTCAGTCAGCTTCCGAAAGTTCTCGTCGCGGAGACCAAGCTGAAGATTTTGTTCCAGAACCTTGTCGTCAACGGGGTCAAATACAACCGTTCGGACCCAAAGCGTGTCGAAGTCGGTTTCGCAAAAAACATCAAGGTGAACGGACAAATTCTGACCAATGCATTTTATGTCCGCGACAACGGGATCGGTATTGCCGAAGAAAACCGACCAAAAATTTTCCGCATCTTCAGCCGCTTGAACCCGGAATCCGAGTTTGGGCGCGGCACCGGGTCCGGCTTGGCCTTTGCGCGTAAGATCGCCGAAAGCCAGGGCGGTGTGCTGGATTACACCTCGCAGGCGGGGAAAGGCTCGACGTTCTATGTCACCCTTCCCCTAGCGGACGACTCGCGTTAAACGGTTGTCGCAGAGCCAGGAGAAACCATGCAAAGCGACGCGACCATCCTTATTGTCGAAGACAGCAAGGAAGACTACGAGGCCTGTGTCGCAGCGCTGACCAACGACCAAAACCTGGCCAACCCAATCGTCTGGTGCGAGACGGGGAACGACGCGCTGGACTACTTGCGCAAGCAAGGCAAGTACCGGAATACCGATCACGCGATGCCCGGCCTTATCCTTCTGGATCTGAACCTGCCCGGGCTTGATGGGCGCGATGTCCTCAGCATGATCAAGCACGACCCGCTGACGCGGCGCCTGCCCGTTGTGGTCATGACCAGCTCTGATGACCCCGTTGATATCGACCGTTGTTACGATGCCGGGGCCAACAGCTATGTCGTGAAACCCGTCGATCTCGATGGGTTCCTCGCCGCGATCGCGCGCCTGCGCGATTATTGGTTCAAAATCGTCGTACTGCCAAAGATGCCATGAGCAAGATCGTAATCATCGATGATAGCCCCGAAGATCGGGAATGGCTGTCCGGTCTGGTCGACAAGGTCGGCGGCTATGAGGTTACGTCATTCGCCAAAATGGATCCCGCGCTCGACTTCCTGTCGGAGAACAATGTCAGCGTCATTCTTCTGGATTTCCGGCTCGATGCGGAAATGGGGATTGTGTACGCTGGTGCGATCCGTTCACGTGCGCCAAACACGCGCATCATTATCGTGACGGGGCAGGAATTCCCGGGCCTCTCCAGCATCTGCTCGGTCTTTGGCGCAGGCTTTCTGACAAAACAGGAACTTACCGCAGACAAACTGCGCGTTGCAATTTCCTTCGCGTAGAGAGCCTTAGGCGACCTGACCAAGCGCGGTTTCGATGGCGCCAGACAGTTTGTCGACCAACTCGTCAATGTGATCGTCTGTCATGATAAAGGGGGGCGCCAACAGCACGTGGTCCCCGCGCCGCCCGTCGATCGTCCCTCCCATCGGATAGCAAATGAGCCCGGACGAAAACGCGGCGGCCTTGATCTTGGCGTGAAGCTTGTGCGCCGGATCGAAAGGCTCTTTCGTTTCCCGGTCCTTCACGAATTCAATCCCGCGAAACAGACCACGCCCCCGGATATCACCGACATGCGGGTGCTGGCCGAACCTCTCAACGAGGGCGTGTTCAAGGCGCTCGCCCAAAGGCGTCACCTGGCTCACCAGATCATCCCCGATCAGGCGATCCAGCACGGCATTCGCTGCCGCCGTTGCGGTCGGGTGCCCGATATATGTGTGCCCATGCTGAAACGCGCCGCTGCCATTCGCGATGGCCTCATAAATCTGACGCGTGCACAGCGTCGCGCCGATGGGTTGATACCCCGCGCCCAGACCCTTTGCGATCGTGCAGATGTCGGGCGCAATCCCGTCCTGTTCGCACGCAAACAAGGTGCCCGTGCGCCCCATGCCGCACATCACTTCGTCAAGGATCAACAGGATCCCGTGCCGATCACACAGTGCGCGAAGCTGACGGTAGTAATCGCCGACTGAAGGCACCGCGCCCAGCGTGGCGCCGACCACAGGCTCGGCCACAAAGGCCATGACGCTTTCCGGCCCAAGCCGTTGCACCTCGGTTTCGATTTCGTCGATGAGGCGGGTGACATAGGCCTCTACGGTCTCTCCCTCACGCTGCCCGCGATAAGCATAGCACGCCTCAACATGGGTCACATCGATCAGGAGCGGGGCATAGGGTTCACGCCGCCATTGATTGCCGCCAGTCGCCAGCGCACCAAGCGAATTGCCATGATAGCTCTGCTTTCGCGCGATGATGTGGCGCCGGTCGGGTTGTCCGATTTCAAGGTAGTATTGCCGCGCCAGCTTGAGCGCCGTTTCGACCGCCTCCGACCCGCCTGACACGAAGTAAACGCGATCCAGATCACCCGGCGCCGCCGCGACAAGACGCTCTGCGAGTCTCTCTGCGGGGTCCGATGTCAGGAAACCTGTGTGCGCAAAGGCAACGCGATCAAGTTGAGACTTGATCGCGTCAACTACATGCGCATCCGAATGGCCAAGGCAGGACACCGCGGCCCCGCCCGATCCATCGAGATACTTTTTCCCATTAC
>CAZWZG010000035.1:0-23424 GCA_964638245.1 uncultured Rhodobacterales bacterium | reverse complement strand
TAGCGATTGGAAAGGCCTTCTGCCCCGATCAAAACAACCTCTTGCCCAAGCCAATATGGGCGACTGGCGGCAAGCTCGGCGCCGATCAAAAGGCCGGAAAGCCGCGCCGCGCCGGTGTCAGCGCTTTGAGCATTCAAAAGCGTTTCTGCCCGGATCGAAAACAGTGCTGATCCGATGGTTTCAGGTTTTGAAAGTATTTCTCGCACGCCGTCCAGGAATGCTTCTCGATCCTCACCGTTTGCGTCGGCGACAGTGGCGGAAAGGATCGTGTGCTTGGACAATGCAGCAAAGAGATCGCCGGTCATGAAGGTGCGAAAGCTGACGACTTCGCCCGCTGATATATGGGCCCATTTGGAATGGGTGCCCGGCAGGCAGAGGATGCCGCCGAATTTCGGGTTGCTGGCAAGATAGCCGGCGATTTGTGTTTCTTCCCCGCGCATGACGTCCGCCGGAGAAACCTGCTTTAGACCGGGGATCACCCGCGCCTTAAGGCGCCGGTCGCGGGTCAGAACCGGCACGGTTACGTTGACCGGCGGTTCGCAAGGCACGGCGCGATAGGGGGCTTCGACCCAGCCATTCCGCGCGCCAGCCATGCCGCAGATGACGATGTCGGTGGAGCCATCACCGAGCCAGCCGCCGATAAGTGTCAACAACGCGTCCTCAAAGTCGCGACCCGCCATCTTGCCCACGCCGTCTTCGGATTTGGCTTCGGCCAGCACGGTGTCGCCCGGACCCATGGCCCAGGCGCGGACGTTACTCGTCCCCCAATCCACCGCGATCCAGGCCGGGTCTTGCATCAGCCGCTCACCACCACGCCGCCGTCGACGACCAGTGCCTGACCGGTCATCATTTTGGACATCTTCGACGCAAGAAACAGGACCGCGCCGACCATATCGTCTGGATCAAGCGTATCTTTCAGGCATTGACGTTCGAGATGCGCCGCAAGGCCTTCTTCAGTGACCCACATGTCCTTCTGCTTTTGCGTCAGAACCCAGCCGGGCGCGAGCGCATTGACGCGGATGCGGTCAGGGCCGAATTCCCGGGCGAGGGATCGGGTCATGCCGTTGATGCCGGAGTTCGCAGTGGTGTAGGCCGGATAGCCCGCATTGCCCATCATGTAGCTGATCGACGTGAAGTTGATGATCGAGCCGCCACCCGCAGCCTTCATGCCGGGGATCACCGCCTGCGCGGCAAAGAAATAGGCCTTGAGGTTGATCGCCTGCGACCAGTCCCAGAACTCTTCATCGACATCGAGCGTCTCGTGCCGCTTGTCGTTGGCCGCGTTGTTGACGAGAACCGTGATCGGGCCGTGAGCATCCGCGGTTTCAGCGAGGACAGCTTTGAGGCGCGCGATATCGGTGATGTCGCAGTTCAGAAAAAGCGGCCGCACGCCGTGCTTTTCCTCCATCTCATCGACGAAGGCGCTCGCGTCGGAGCGCTGGCAGAAGGCGACTTTGGCGCCTTGGCTCAGGAACCCGTCGGTCAGGTTCGCGCCAATGCCCGAGCCGCCGCCGGTGACGAAGACGGAGGCGCCTTTGAGGTCGGGTAGGGTGATGTCCATCAGTGGCTCTCCCGCCATGGTGTGCGTGTGTCTTTGCCGACGAGGAAGTCGAGGTCCGCGCCTTCATCCGCTTGCAACACGTGGTCGATGTAAAGCTTGGCGTAGCCGCGCGAGTAGGGCGACGGATCCGGTGTCCAGTTTGCGCGCCGTTCTTCGAGTTCTGCTTCAGAAACAAGCAGTTCAAGGATGCCCTGGCTGGCGGAGACCTTAATGCGGTCGCCGGTTTTCACCAGCGCGAGCGTGCCGCCCGCCTGTGCCTCGGGGGTAACATGGAGGATGACGGTGCCGAAAGCCGTGCCGGACATGCGGGCGTCGGAGACGCGGATCATGTCTCGCACGCCTTCCTTCACGAGTCGCGCAGGAATTGGCATGTTGCCGACCTCGGCCATGCCGGGATAGCCCTTCGGGCCGCACCCTTTGAGGACGAGGATCGTGTCTCGCGTGACCCCCAGATCTTCGCGGTCGATGTTGGCTTTGAGGTCTTCTATGTTCTCGAAGACGTAGGCTTCGCCCTCGTGCTCAAGGAGCGCATCGGTCGCGGCAGACGGCTTCACGATGGCGCCGCGTGGGGCGAGGTTGCCACGGAGGACGCGGAGGCCCGCCGCGGGTTTCACCGGGTTGTCGAGCGGGCGGATGACGTCGTCGTTGAAGCATTCCGCGCCGTCGGCGTGAACGGAGATGTCTTTGCCAAGGACGGTCTTCGATTTGCGAAGCTTGTCCCCAAGACGGTTCAAAACGACCGGCATCCCTCCCGCGTAGGCGAAGTCTTCCATCAGGTATTTGCCCGACGGCATGCAGTTGACAAGAAGCGGGATTTCCGAGCCGATTTCGAAGTCCTCAAGCGTCAGGTCCACGCCCACCCGGCCTGCGATAGCCAAAAGGTGCACGACCGCGTTGGTCGACCCGCCCACGGCCGCGTTCGCGAGGATGGCATTCTCGAAGGCTTCTTTTGTCAGGATATCCGAAGGCTTCAGGTCCTCATCCACCATTTCGACAATCCGGTTGCCGGTCAGATGCGCGAGCGCCGTGCGGCGAGCGTCAACGGCAGGAAGCGCCGCGTTTGTCGGAAGTGCCATGCCCATAGCCTCGACGAGACTCGCCATGGTCGAGGCCGTGCCCATCGTCATGCAAACGCCAGCAGACCGCGACATGCCCGCCTCGGCGGACATAAAGTCCTGCAGCGTCATATCGCCCGCGCGTACCGCTTCGGAAAATTTCCAAACGTCCGTGCCCGAGCCAATGTCCTGCCCCCGGTACTTGCCGTTCAGCATGGGGCCCGAGGAGACGACGATGGAAGGCAAATCGACCGAGGCCGCGCCCATGAGCTGACCCGGCGTGGTCTTGTCACACCCGCCCAGAAGGACGACGCCATCCAACCCGTAAGCGCGGATGTTTTCCTCGACATCCATCGCCAGAAGATTGCGGAACAGCATGGCCGTCGGCTTCATCTGGGTCTCGCCCAGCGAGGTCACCGGAAACTCGACCGGGAACCCGCCTGCCTCCCAAACGCCGCGCTTCACGGCTTCGGCCAGGATGCGCAGGCCGGAGTTGCAGGGGGTCAGCTCGGACCACGTGTTGCAGATGCCGATGACCGGGCGGCCGTCGAAGGCCTGATCAGGAAAACCCTGATTTTTCATCCAGCTACGGTGAATAAACCCGTCTTTGTCCAGTTTGCCATACCAGGCGGAGGAGCGGCGTTTCTTGGTCAAATCTTTCGTCCTTCGAGAACCCACATGGTTTCAGGGAAATGCCAGGGCAGGGTCAGGCCATGGCTCATCAACCACGCGCCCGACACTTCAATCGGGCGCTCCTTGAGCACTGGTGTACCACGGCTAAGCGCCGGGGCGGAATTCCGGTTCACCAACTCGACGCGGTAGGTCGCATCAGGGTCCAGCCGCGTCAGGCGAAGCGGGCGCGGGGCGATCTGCGCAGACGTGCCCGCGCGACCAGCAAAGACCACAAAACGCTGGGAGTCACGCGTCACCTGCTGCTCGGCAAGGACCGCTGGATCCGGACTGTCCAGCCGCAAGATGTCAGCGTCGATCATCCAGTCGCGGTTGTGCTTCCACCAGCTCGTGACCTCTCGCAAAACGGCGGTCTCGCGTTCATCCAACTCTCGCGGATCCATCTCAAACCCCATATGGCGCTGGGCCGCGACCCAGGCGCGGAACGAGATGTCGAGCGTGCGACCCGAGGTATGACAGGTGCGCGGGCCAACGTGAGATCCCGTGACGGCAAGCGGCAGGAAGATCGCGGCGTTGTGCTGCATCTTCAGCCGTTCCAGCGCGTCGTTGGAATCCGAAAGCCAGACCCTTTGCGTACGAGACAGAATTCCGAAGTCGATGCGGCCACCACCGGACGCACAGCTTTCGATCTCCACGTGCGGAAAATCGGCGCGCAGCCGATCGATCAGGGCGTAGGAGCCACGCGTCTGCGCCGCATCGGGCATCGGCAGGACGCGGTTGTGGTCCCACTTGATGTAGTCGATGTCATGCGCGCCAAGGATCGCAGCCATCCGGTCGTAGACAAAGTCGCGCACCTCAGGCAGCGCCATGTTGAGCGCCTTTTGGTTGCGCCCCAGCGTCTGATCTTCACCGCCCAGTGCCCAGTCGGGGTGTTCCCGGTGTAGGTCGCTGTCGGGGTTGATCATCTCTGGCTCGAACCAGATGCCGAACGACATCCCAAGACCGTGGATATGGCTGATCAACGGGTCGAGGCCATCGGGGTATTTGCGCGGGTCGACTTGCCAATCGGAAAGCGAACGCGTGTCGTCGTCACGCTGACCGAACCAACCGTCATCGAGGACGAAGCGCTCCGCGCCGAGGTCGGCGGCGCGTTCGGCGATGTCCTTGAGTATATCTAGCTTATGGTCGAAATAGACTGCTTCCCAGCAGTTGTAATGGACCGGGCGGGACGGCCTTTCGCCGACCCACGGCACGATGCGGTCGCGCAAGTGGCGTTGGAAAGCGACGGCGAGGCCGTTCAGGCCATCGCTGGAATACGTCACATAGAGGGGCGCCGTTTTGAAATGTGTCGCCGCGTGTGGTTCCATCCGGGCGGCGTGGCCAAACTGGATCTGACGGCGACCGTCGGGCAGTTCTTCGGCGATCATGCGATGCCCGCCTGACCAGCCGTAGTGAAAGCCCCAGGCCTCGCCTTGGGTGTTCGTCGCACCCCGGCCCGGCAAAAGAAGCCCCGGAAAATGCTCGTGTCCCGTACGGCCCGTCCGGTTTTCACGGTAGCGCATGCCGGGTGTCCAAGGGGTGCGCTGAAGCTGGAATTCTCCGCACCAGCGCCCGGTGACGTCGATCATCTCATCGGCCAGTTGCGGTCCCGGCAGAACTGGCGCGGCGAGCCAATGGAGATGCACCGGGTTCTCGGCATGGATTTCCGACTGCATCGCGATGATGCGGGTGTCGGGATCAGTATCGAAATGCGCGGTGTAGGTCAGGAGCGCGTCGGTATCCTCGAAGCTAAGGCTCAGGCCGCCCTCACGACGTTCTTCTGCCTTGAAGCAGAACTTCGGCAGAAGCGGTGTGCCTTCACTGTCCCGCAGGATCATCCCTGGCTGACCCGGGAAAGACCGTGTGGCCTCCGGAGAAATCGACAGATCCGGGTTCTCGTCGAGCATGCCGCCGGTGACATCGATCGCCTGAAGCGCCTGCAATTGACCGATGTCTTCGTCGTCCGCCAGCGGCGCCCCCCAATAAACAACTTCAGGGAGACGCGTGCGACGCGCGGCTAGAACAAGCGTTTGCCGCCCGTCATCCAGCCTCCAGCATTGGGTCATCTCGAACGATCCCTCTGGCATTGGTCACTTGACAGCGCCGAGCGTCAGGCCCGCGATAAAGTGTTTTTGCATCAGGAAGAACATCAGCACGGGCGGGATGGCCGCTACGATCGAGCCAGCACTCATCATGTGATAGGCGGCGCGGAACTGTGCGTTAAAGGACGTGATGCCAGCGGTCACGGGCTGTGCCTCGGGGCCTTGGGTCAACACGATCGCCCAGAAGTAGTCGTTCCAGATGAAGGTGAAGATTAGAACCGAAAGTGCTGCGATGGCGGGCTTCATCAGGGGCAGCACGACGAACCAGAAGATGCGCCATTCGGCCACGCCCTCGACCCGGGCCGCTTCGATCAGCGGGAAAGGCAAGGCGCGGATGAAGTTCCGCATGAACAGTGTGCAGAACCCCGTCTGGAAGGCGACGTGGAACAGAACGAGGCCCGGAATGGTATTGTAAAGGCCAAGGTTCAGCGTCAGGTCGCGCACCGGAACCATCAGAATCTGAAACGGAACGAAGTTGCCTGCAACGAACAGGAAGAACACCCAGATGTTCAGCTTGAAGCGGTAAATGCCCAAGGCGAAGCCGGCCAAACAGGACAGTGCAACCGCACCGATGACCGTTGGAACCGTGATAAGGACCGAGTTCCACAGGTACCGCGGCATATCCGATTCAAGGAACACCCGGCCGAAGTTGTTAAAGAACTCGAACGAGCTTGGCATGCCCCAATAGTTGCCCGTGGCGAAATCCGCGGCTGGCTTGATCGCAAAAATCATTACCGCGATCAACGGCAACAGCCACATGATCAGCGCGATCGGCAAAAGCGTCTGATACGTCAGCTGCCAGGAACGAGAGGATTTCTCGATGGGTGTAGGAAACATCTCAGCGCCCCCGCTCATCTTTGTACATCGACCATAGGAAGTAGGCGATGAAGAACAGCATTATCAGGAAAAGAACCACGGCAATCGCAGCACCGTAACCCATTCGGAAACCGTATTCGGAAAGCGCTTTTTCGAACATGTAGAACGAAAGCACGCGCGTCTGACCGAACGGGCCACCGAAGGTCATAATGGAAATCAGGTCGAACGAGCGGAGCGCGCCAATGATCGTCACGACGAACGCAATGAATGTGGCGGGACGCAGCTGTGGCACGATGATGTACCAGAGCATCTTCCAGCCCTTGGCGCCGTCAAGACGACCAGCTTCGATCTGCTCGGGGTCCACCGCGTTCAGACCGGTGAGGTAAAGGATCATGCAGTAGGCTGTCTGGGGCCAGAGGCCGGCTGCAATGATGCCGTATGTTGCAAGCGTTGGGTCACCCAGGACGTTGATCGGTTCAAGTCCCACGAAGCCCAGTATGTTGTTCAGTAGGCCTTCGTTGGGCAGGTAGAACCACGAAAAAACAAGGCCAACCACAACCTGGCTCAGCACGAATGGAAAGAAGAACAGCGACTTATAAAGCCGGATGCCCACCACATTCTGGTTCAGGAACAGGGCAATAAACAAACCCGCTGGAATGGCCAAGAGGTAGAGCACCAGCCATTTGACGTTGTTCCAAAGCGAGATCTCGAACGCCCTGTCGTCCAGAAGCTCAACATAATTGTCCAGTCCGACATAACGCGCCTCTCCAAGCCCGTCCCAATCATAGAGCGAGATCGAAAAGCTCTGGAAAATCGGGATCAGAACATAGACCGCAAAGAACAGGATCGCCGGGGCCAAAAACAGCCATGGCGTGATCGCGATCTCGTTGCGTTTGTACCAGCCGCGTCTAGGCTCCAGACGCGATGCCTCGGATACGGGCAAGGCAGTGTTAGCCATCGGTCTCCCCCTTGGAGTTGCGGCGCACGCGGATGCCGGTCGGCGGCATGCGGATGTGTCGCAGGATGAGTGCGGCGGCGGGTTGCCCCGCCGCCGGGTCGTCTCTTATTGGTAGACGCGCTCGCGAACCTTTTCGAGGCGCGCAAGGATGTCATCCAGGTTGTCCGGGAACACCATGAACTCCTGAAGACCCTGCATGGCTTCAGCAGCCATTTCAGCCGGGAAGTCGCGGTCGAAGAATTGAGCAACACCGCCCGGGCTGTTCGACGAGAGCATCTCGAAGCCTTCGTTCAGGAACTTGTCATTGTCCACCGACGACGACGCGTTGATCGGCAGCTGGCCAAGGTATGCACCGCTGTTGATCTGCGTCTGAACGTCAGCCGAGGTGATGAACTTGAGGAAAGCGCGTGCAGCTTCCTTGTTCGATGCCTGGGCCGGGATGTGGAACGTGTCCGTCGGCGCGTCTTCGGCCAGTTCAACGTCCGGGTTGATCACCGGGAACTGGTGGAAGTCGAGCTTGCTGTCGTCAAGGCCACCGTCGCGGTAGGCAGCAACGGCGAAGTTACCCTTCAGCATGGCTGCAGCATCGCCGGAGACAAATGCCGGAACCGATTCCTGCCACGAGTAGGACTGGTGGTTTTCAACGAAGGCACCCATGTCGATCAGCTGACGCCAGTTGGCGAACGTCTGGCGTACGCGGTCATCGGTCCAGGGGATTTCACCACGGGCTTGAGCCATGTGGAAATCATAGCCGTTGGTGCGCATGTTGATGTAGTCGTACCAGCCGCCAGCGGTCCAGAAGTTCTTGGTGCCGATGGAGAAACAGGTGCGACCGGAGTCGATGATTGCCTGACAGTTGGCGACGAATTCGTCCCAGTTGGCGGGCTCGGACAGGCCAAGCTCGTTATAGATATCGAGGCGGTAGTAAATACCCCACTGGTAGTATGTGTAGGGTACGCCCCACTGCTTGCCGTCAATGGTCATCGCGCTCTTGGTCGAAGCGAGGTTTTCCGCGATCTCTGGGTCTTCCCAAACGTCAGACACGTCTTCGAAGAGGTTCGCGTTCACGTAAGGAAGCATGCGGTTGGCAGCGTACCAGTTCACAACATCCGGCGCATCTGCTGTCAGAGCGTTTCGGATTTGCGTTTTCCATGCTTCCCGCTCGATGATCGTCAATTCGACGTTGAGATCGGGGTGCATTTCCTGAAACTGCCCGACGACAGTTTCGATCGCGTTGCGCGGTGCCGGGTTCGACATGTCCGCAAAAATTCTGAGATCGCCTGTCAGCTGATGACCGGCGGCAAAAGCCCCGCCTGCCGATACGGCAGCAAGGCCAAGCGCCGCAATGGACGCTTTGAGCATGGAACGCATGGTTGTCCTCCCTGGTGGTTCCAATATGTAGGAGTTCCATTATTTGAAACTCGGTTTTGTATATTGAAATCATAACCGCGACTCGGCTATGGATGTCAACAGTTTCATTGATCACATGACAATGAGACAGGGGAGGACACATGGCTGAAGAGGCCAAGAGCGACGGCACTGTCGGCAAGGCGCTGGGCGTGCTGGATCAAATCGCAGCCTTCGGGCGGCCGGTTCGGTTTTCCGAGCTCTTGGAAGCGTCGCCTTTTCCCAAAGCCACACTCTATCGTTTTGTCCAAACTCTGACCAATCAGGGGATGCTTGCCTTCGACCCGGATCGACAGACCTACGGGTTGGGCGTGCGCCTTGTAAGACTGGCCCATGCGGCATGGGAACAGTCTTCGCTTGCCCCTATCGCACGCGACCACATTGACCGGCTGGCCACGAAGGTTGCCGAGACCGTTCACCTGGCGCAATTGGACAACGCGCAGGTCCTTTACGTCGACAAACGCCAGCCTGACAAACCCATCGAAATGTATGCTCAGGCAGGCAAGGTCGGCCCGGCATATTGCACGGGCGTTGGCAAGGCGATGCTGGCGTGGCTGGACGAAGACGCGCTTGCGCGAATCATCCCCCAGCAAAGCTTTCACCGCTTCACTCCGACGACTGTCGTGGGTGAAACTGCCTTCCGGGCCGAGCTTCACGCGATCCGTGCACGCGGCTTTGCCATCGACAACGAAGAGCACGAGCCGGGCATCATTTGTGTCGCTGTCCCGATCCTTACGGGCGGCGGGCGCGTGCTTGGCGCGCTTTCTGTAACAACATCGACGGCACGCAAGACGCTTGCGCAATTGCAGGCACAGCTGCCCGAAATTCGCGATACGGCAGATAACATCGCGGGCGACGCCGAGGCATGGCGCTTCCCGGATCAACGTACATTCTCTCACAACAAAATGGGGACGGTCTGATATGTCAGGGGTGGTTCTGAACAAGGTCATCAAGCGCTACGGCGATGTACAGGTGATCCACGGCGTCGATCTTCAGATCGAGGATGGCGAATTCTGTGTCTTCGTTGGCCCCTCGGGCTGCGGCAAGTCCACGCTTTTGCGCATGGTTGCCGGTCTTGAAGAGACGACCGAAGGCCAGATGAAAATCGGTTCGCGCGACGTCACGAAAATGGACCCTGCCGAACGCGGTGTGGCCATGGTGTTCCAGACCTATGCGCTCTACCCGCATATGACGGTCGAACAGAACATGGGGTTCGGCCTCAAGATGAACGGCGTTCCAGCCTCCGAGATCAAGACCAAGGTCGCCGAAGCCAGCCGGATCCTGAAGCTGGATGACTACCTCAAGCGTAAACCTGCCGCCCTTTCAGGTGGTCAGCGTCAGCGGGTCGCCATCGGTCGTGCCATTGTGCGCGGACCCGAAGTTTTCCTCTTTGACGAACCGCTGTCGAACCTCGACGCCGAACTGCGCGTCGAAATGCGGGTCGAGATCGCGCGCCTCCACAAGGAAATCGGCGCCACCATGATCTACGTGACCCACGACCAGGTCGAAGCCATGACGCTGGCCGACAAGATCGTGGTGCTGAAGTTCGGTGTCATCGAACAGGTTGGCGCGCCGCTTGAGCTCTACCGCGACCCAGACAACAAGTTCGTCGCAGGCTTCATCGGCTCGCCTGCGATGAACTTCCTTGACGGGACAGTCGGCGATGGCGGGATCGATGTGCCATCGCTCAAGCAAACGCTCAATCCGCCTGTCACTCTGCCGTCCGGCGGAAGCTCGGTCACGGTCGGCATCCGGCCCGAACATATCGAGCTTGATCTGAACGGCGACACCCACACCGTCGAGCTGACCGAAGCCCTCGGTGGCGTCTCTTACGCCTATGTCGTCTCGGACAATGGTGAGAAGATGATCGTTGAAGAGCGCGGCGATGCCCGTTCCGATGAGGGTCAGCGCGTTGGCGTCAACTTCGAGACGTCGCGCGTAATGGTCTTTGACGGCAACACCGAAGCACGGATCCGCTAATCCTTTCTTCTGGTCGGAAGTCCTCCGGGGTCGTCATTGGTGCGCCATTGGTTCGAACACCAATGGCGACGGCAGCGCCCCGGTCCTCAACTACCGGCCTCGACCATCCGCGTGCCCCAGCGTGCGCAAGCTTCAACCAGCGGTGCGGGCATGCCATTGGTAAAGACCGCGTCGACCTCGGCCAGCGATGCGATCCGCGCCGGAGCGGAGCGCGCGAATTTCGACGCATCCGCGACAAGCAACTTCGAACGTGCCTGCGCCAGGATCGCTTTGCTGACCCGCACTTCCTGAAGGTCGAAATCCAGCAGATCGCCGTCGCCATCAATCGCCGAGCATCCGATCACGGCGAAGTCGACCTTGAACTGACGCACGCTTTCAATCGCCAGATCACCGACCAGCCCCCCATCGGCTCGCCGAAGCGTTCCACCGGTCAGGATGATCTCACAGGACGGGTTGGCAGCAAGGATCGTGGCGACGTGGATGTTGTTGGTGATGACGGTGATATTCTCGTGCCCCACCAGCGCGCGGGCGACAGCCTCCGTCGTTGTGCCGATATTTAGAAACAGCGCGGTGTTGGGCTGGATTTCGGCCGCCACAGCTGCAGCGATTGCAGCCTTCGCGGGCGCTTCCAACTGGCGGCGCACCTCGTACTGGATGTTCTCGACACCCGTTGGAAAGATCGCGCCGCCATGGACGCGTGCCAGTTTGCCTTCCGCTGCCAATTCGCCCAGATCGCGGCGGATGGTCTGGACGGCGACACCAAAGCGTGCCGCCAGTGCGTCCACCTCGACCCGGCCGTCTTTGCGCGCCAGATCAAGGATTTCAGACTTGCGGAAACTGGTGCCCATGGCCGTCAGACAAAGCGGTTGATGATGTTCTCCAGCCGTTCCTGACGGCCCGAACGCGGCGATGGATCAACCTCGCCTGCGTGCACGCGATCGTAGATCGCATCGAGCGAACTCGCCAGCATCGCCTCAGCTTCCGGCGTATTCCAACCCGCGTAACGCTCCTTCAATGCGTCTTCGAGACCGCCGTCTTCCATCATCGCAACCGCCGCCTTGAAGCCCCGGGCACAGACATCCATCCCGCCCACATGCGCCGCGATCAGATCCTCAGGATCCAGCGACTGACGGCGCAGTTTGGCGTCGAAATTGGTCCCGCCTGTGTCAAAACCACCAGCCTTGAGGATGTAGTAGTAGACCAGAGCCACCTCGGGCACGTTGTTCGGGAATTGGTCCGTATCCCAGCCCGACTGATAATCGTTACGGTTCATGTCGATGGATCCGAACACGCCAAGCGCCGTCGCCGTCGCAATCTCATGCTCGAAGGAATGCCCGGCAAGGATCGCATGACCTTGTTCGAGTGTCAGCTTCACGTCGTTTTCCAGGCCGTATTTCTGGAGGAATCCAAAACACGTCGCAGCATCATAGTCGTACTGGTGCTTTGAGGGTTCTTGCGGCTTTGGTTCGACAAGGATCGTGCCCTTGAAGCCGATCTTGTGCTTGTACTCGACAACCATATTCAGGAACCGGCCCATATGGTCCAACTCGGCCCCCATGTCCGTATTGATCAGCGTCTCGTAGCCTTCGCGCCCGCCCCAAAGGACGTAGTTTTCGCCGCCCAGCTTCATCGTAGCATCCATGCAGGATTTCACCGTCGCGGCAGCATAGGCAAAGACGTCCGGGTCGGGGTTGGTCGAAGCGCCGCCCATGAAACGACGGTGCGTGAACATGTTGGCCGTGCCCCAAAGAAGCTTGGTTTTCTGGCCTTCCATCTTTTGCGCGAAGTAGTCGGTGATCGCCTCAAGGTTGGCGACGCTTTCGGCAAACGTCTCACCTTCGGGTCGAACGTCGAGATCGTGGAAACAGAAGTAGGGGGCGTCCAAAAGACGGAACATCTCAAACGCGGCATCGGCTTTCAGGCGGGCCAGTTCCATCGTGTCGCCGAACCAGGGACGCTCGAACGTCTGGCCCCCGAACGGGTCGCCGCCGGGCCATGCAAAGCTGTGCCAGTACGCGATCCCGAAGCGCAGATGGTCTTCCATCCGCTTACCCATGACGACTTCGTCCTTGTCATAGTGATGAAAGGCCATGGGGTTCGTGCTGTCGGCACCCTCGTAGGTCACCGGCGCAATATCCTTGAAATAGTCAGAGCTCATGAGAGGGCCTTTATCGCTGGGTAGAGTTTCGTGAAGTCGCCGTAGGCCTCGGCAAACGCCGGGGCCAGCGAAAGGTCGGGGTCGATCGTTTCGGCGATCGCAGGTTGGGTGATGACGGAGGCCGGCTCACTTTTGTTCGCCGCAATCATCGCCAGTCGCGCCGCACCCAAGGCCGCCCCGGTTTCACCGGCGGCCAGTGTTTTCAATGGCAACCCGAGAATAGTCGCCAAGAGTTCGACCCAATACCGCGACCCGGTACCTCCACCGATCGCCAGAAGACTGTCGGGTGCGGCGCCCGTCGCGCGCAAGGCGGCAAGGCTATCCATCAGACCAAAGCTGACGCCTTCGATGACGGCTTGCGTCAGCGCCTCGGTATCGCTGGCAATGTCGAGGTTAAGGAACGCACCGCGAATGGCGCTGTCGTTGTGGGGTGTGCGTTCCCCGGAAAGGTAGGGCATGAAGCGCACGCCGGACGGCGCGCGAAGATCCGTTCCAAGTGCCGCCGTCAGGGCCGCGGGCGACTTCCCGGTCCGTGCCGCCAGCCAGTTCATGCAATCGGTCGCAGCGAGCATGACACCCATCTGATACCAAGTGCCCGGCACGGCATGACAGAATGTATGCACGGCTGTTGCCGGATCCGGCGCGTAGGCACCTCGGGCAACGAGGATGACGCCAGACGTGCCCAGTGACACAAACCCCTGACCCTCCTGCAGCGCCCCCGTCCCGCAGGCCGCCGCTGCATTGTCTGCGCCACCCCCTGCCACCACGCAAAACGCCGGGATCCCCCAACGCGCGGCCAACTCAGACTTAAGCGTTCCTGCGACCTCGGAACCCTCGATCAGGCGTGGCATCTGATCGAGACGCATTGAGGATGCCTCGAGCGCTTCTTCGGACCAAGCCCGCGCACCGGTATCCAGCCACGAGGTTCCGGCGGCATCCGACATCTCGGAGACGGCTTCGCCCGTTAACCAAAGCCCGAGGTAGTCCTTGGGCAACAGCACCTTGTCGATTTTCGCAAAGATGTCGGGCTCATTGGCCCTCACCCACGCCAGCTTGGGGGCGGTGAACCCGGGAAAGACAATATTGCCAGTGATGCGGCGCATGTCGGGATGTCCATCGAGCGCAGCCGCTTCCGCATGGGATCGTGTGTCGTTCCACAAAATGCACGGCCGCAGCGGTGCGCCGTCCGCGTCGATTAGGGTAGCGCCATGCATGTGTCCGGAAACGCCGATCCCGCGAAGGCCTGACAAGGCATTGGGATTGCTGTTTTTCAGGCGGTCGAGTGCGGCCTCGGTCGCTGTGATCCAAACTTGCGGATCCTGCTCGCTCCAGCCCGGATGCGCGTGTGTGACGTCATAGCTGACCTCTTGGACGGCGACGGTGTTCTGATCCTCGTCGATCAGCAGCGCACGCAGTCCGGACGTGCCCAGATCCAATCCCAGATACATGATCACCCTCCCTTGGCGCGCACCGTCCCACACCTGTTAGCGCCTGTCAAAACCGATTGCCCGTTCTGAAAACAGACTATCCCCGAATGCCGAACAATCGGGCGCGAAAGGGTCACAGTCCTGCCCCACTGGTCCCACATCACCTGCTCACGTTAACCAAGAAGACCAAGAACAAAGACGAGCAACCCACGTGCTGAACCAAGCAAAACAGTTTCTGACGTCTGCCCAGACATGGCTGATCGGTGGCGCGCTGGCCATCGCTGCAAGCTTCGTTTTGGAATACGTTCAGGTTCAGCGCGCAGCGGATCGCGCCCTTGCTCTGCGCCAGGGTCCTCCCGAAGCGGTTGCCATCGAGACCTTTGACCCTGCGATCCACACCGGCATTGCTGACGAGATTAGCCTCAAAGCGCAGGTCGCGTTCGATCAACCGATCGTGGTCGATATGGAGCGCGAACTCGGCCTTGTCGACGCTGTTCTGTTCCCGCTTTATGCCGAAAACGACGGGGACCGGGTGGCGCTGGGCGTTCTCGTCGGCCATGCGCCGTCGCCGGAAAACAACCTTGACGAACGTTCGTTCGTGGCCAGCATCCAAGGCACTGGCGCCAATGGCACGCTTGTGGAGCTGAATGGGCGAACGTTGGAGCCAGAGCAGTTCCGGCTGATCATGCAAGGCGCGCTCGCCACCACAGGCGGCACGGTGTCGGATACCTTCTATGCGGTCAAAGCCTTCAGCAACGGACGCGATGCGGCGCTTGCCTTGCCCGAGGATACTGCGATCTCTGGCCTGCTGTTCTGGACGGGGATTGCGATGGGCTTGTTCGCCGTTTCCATCAGTTTTCGCGACGTCGCGCGCGAGGTTTTGCCATGGGGCAAGGATGATGTCGCCACGGACAACGGACCGACAAAAACCCGGCGTTTTCAGCCGCTCGCCGGTCAGGGTGAGATCATCGAAGATCTTCGACCCGCCAATGAGCCGCGCGCACCGATCCGCCGAGCCTTCGGCGCCCTGTTCCCGAACGACTAGATTTCGACCGAGACACCCGGCAGTCGCAGCGCCTGCATCAGATTGCGCAATTCCTGACGGGCCGCGACGTTCGAGATGTTCAGCGATCCCGCCCCAATGTCCTTGAGATCAAGGAGTGTCAGGCCGCGCGGGAAAAGCTCGCGAAAGATAACTCTCTCGGCAAACCCGGGTGCCACGCGAAAACCGATACGTTCCGCCAGCGCATCAACGGCCATCGCCATCTTTTTCTTGTTGTGCATCGCCTGCGCTCCGACCCTGTTGCGCACGACGACCCAATCAATGGGGTTAAGCCCGGCCTGAGCGCGCAGCTGCCGCGCGGTCCAGACCATTTCGGAATAGACAGACGGTCCCTTGATGTCGCCCGTGACGGGGTCCACATGCGCCAGAAGGTCGAAATCGATGAAGCTGTCATTAAGCGGCGTCACCAGCGTATCCGCCAGCGTATGCGCGATTTGGCTGAGCCGCGTATGCGAGCCCGGACAATCGATCAGGATGAACGGATAGAGTTTCTCGATCGAGGCAATCGCCGCCGAAAGTCGCTTGTCATTTGGGTTTTCACCGGGCTTTAGCTTGTCGGCAGGCACATCTGGCAGCGCGTGATAGGTCGGGCTGGCAAGATCCAACCCTTCGGCCTTCAGATAAGTCCGGCGATTATCAACGAAACGCGCGAGCGATTTCTGGCGAAGATCAAGGTCCAGAACACCAACCGGATGACCCATCCGACACAGCGCTGTGGCGATATGCATGGACGTGGTCGACTTGCCCGAGCCGCCCTTTTCATTTCCGACAACGATGATGTGTGCCAACTGCCCGCCCCGTTTCTTCGCGCGAGGGAATAGAATCTACTATATGTTGTGGCCATGGGCAGGGAAAGCCAAACTTGTCGCGGATCGTGGCCCTGAATTCGATTTTTCTCTGCCGCGCGCCGTTTGTGCTAGGATCGGGGAATGACTGCCGGATAGTCCGTATTGCCGGGCTTGAGAAAGTGCCTTGATATGTTGAGATTCGTTTTCGCGTTCGCGGTTCTTGCTTCGCCTGTCGCCGCTCAAACCGGCGGGTGCGGTGAGCCCGAATTCTTCCCCGAAAATGTTGTTGGCGAGATTGCTCCGGGCGACAAAGGCGCGGACGGTGCTTTGATCTTTTTCGAAGAGCCCTGCGACGGCGCGGTTTACATCGCCACGCCCGACGGAAACCCCTTGGGCCGGGTGAACGAGTCCTGGCGGCTCTGGGCGTTTGTGGATGCGATCTATGCCGACGGGGCAGACCGGATTGATGTGACGGCGGAGTTCGTCACAGGAATCGGACCGACAGGTGCCGAGCCCTTCCGGGTGCGCATTCCCCTGACGCAGAATGATGGCGCGTGGGCCGCGGGCGAAGCGGTCGTGGTAGATTAAGACGAAGAAGGATTTTCCCATGCTGAGACACTTTCGAATGCTTGCATGCGCCCTTGCGTTTGCCCCGGGTGCTGCATCGGCCGAACGCCTTATCGCGGAAGTCGATCAGAACACGGCGATATTTCTTGAGGCGCTGCTCGGGAGCATGATCGGTGATCTGGCCCCTGATGCGCGAAGAGCGCCCGAATATGGAACGGTGAACGTCTTTACGGGTGCAACCGCCGATCCGCTCCGCGCCCGGATCAAGGTCGGCGGATTTTGGGAGATGGGGTGTGGCGGCGGCAAGTACTGGTTCCCCAGCAAGCCTGACATCAACGTCAATTATCAAGGCGAGCACGCGCTCCGCGTTTTGACCATTACGGACGATCCTGTCGCGCTGCTTGTTCTGCGGACGGGGTCGGATGCCGGAGACATCATCGGGTGCAACGTGAGCCAGCAGGGCCGCGGCGCGCAGGTGGCCGTGTCGAATGAGTTCCCGAATAAGGGCTCATATAGCGTGTTCATGGGGTCGCCGCGCGAGGACTATTTCCCGAATGCGGAAATCCTTCTGACCGAGCGCAACCTGTCGTTCTTTGCCCGCGATGACTGGCGCGACAGTGTCATGGATGCGGGGGGGCTGAAAAACAGCCCACGCCGGCCTGTTCAGGCCGAGGCGAAACCTGCGCAGCCTACGGAACCGTCGTCGGAGTCCGGGGGCTCGAAACCTTTTGTCATTGGGATGTCGGACGGTTCGACGAAGGACGAGGGCAGCGGTGCGCAATCGAACCCGGTAGTCATTGGGATGGCCGGAACGACCAACGCGACGTCCTCGCCGACCGACGGCGCGCAAACCAAGCCGTTCGTGATCACCATGGGGGGCGATGCACCGAAAGAGCCGGAAATCCTGCTGGAGCCGCCGATCCGGGGGACGATGTGCACGAACGAAGACTGGGTCGTTTTCAGCGCCGTCTCGGATATGAGCGGCAAGGTCGTCTCAATCTGCATGACCGAGGGCGACGACGAAAATCCAAGCCACCTGACCTATCGGTTCGGGCAACCCGGAGACGTTGAACTGCTTTATCCGAGCGGCGCGGCTGGATCGTTCGATGCGTTCATGCTCAGGACGTATACGCGGGCGCAGACCTCGTATCTGAAGTTCGAGTTCCGCAATGGCGGGTACGACTATGCTATCCTCGAAGGCTATGAGGGGAATGAGGCGGATGTCGCGCTGCGGGTGACGCGTCTCTCGGACAACAAGGTCATCGCGCTTCAGTCGCTGACGATGCAGACCGAGCCGCTGACACTGATGCAGCTCGATCAAATTGTGCCCGTCGGGCCATTCGACGAATAACGCTTAGGCCTGCTTGAGATAAGCCACCAGCAGGTCGCGCGCCGCTTCAAGGTCGCTCTTGTGGATCATCTCGGTGACGGTGTGGATGTAGCGTGTGCCGACAACGATGCCGATGGCACGTGCGCCTGCAGCCGCTTGTTGCGCCGCCGCGCCGTCCTGTCCACCCATGCGCAGCATCGTGCGCTGGTGGGCGATGTCATTGGCTTTGGCGATCTCTTCGAACTCAGCGACCAGCGCGCGGTCGGCGATGAAGGACCCATCGCGGATGTGGATGCCGACGCCCTTGCCTTGTTCGGTCGTGCGGTCCTGTTCGGGCACGCCGGGCGTGTCGCATGACAGCGTGACGTCGATGCCGATGCCGATATCGGGCTGGACCCGGAAGGAGGATGTCCGGGCACCGCGCAGTCCGACCTCTTCCTGGCTGGTGAAGACGACGTGGATTTCGGCTTTGGTCTTGACCTTGGCCAGACCGCGAATGGCCTCGATGCCGAGCCAGCAGGCAATGCGGTTGTCCAGCGCCTTGGAGACGATCTTGTCGCCCATCTCCATGAAGGGTTCGTCCATGACGACCATGTCGCCGACCTTGATCTTGTCCTTGGCCGCTTCGCCCAGCCCGGTATCGACGAAGAACTCGTGCGGCTCGGGGATCTTTTTGCGGTCTTCGGGGGAGGCGATGTGAACCGGGCGACCGCCGGGGTTCATGACGCCGGGATAGTCGCCGTCATCGGTGCACACCATCACCCGGCGCGAAAACAGGTTTCTTGGATCAAAGCCGCCCACCGGCTGGAGGTACAAGAAACCCTTGTCCGAGATGTGGCTGACCAGAAACCCGATCTCGTCCATATGGCACAAGAGCATGATCTTTGGTCCGCCATCGCCATCTCGCTTGCACAAAAGCGATCCCATGGCGTCGGTCTCTACCGTATCGAACAATCCGTTAATTTCGTCCTCGATCAGCGCGCGCACGCGGTGCTCGGACCCCGGCACACCGGGCATTTCGCAAAGACGTTTGAGAAGATCGAGGTTCATGGGGGCTGCTCCGATATTGGTCAGGTGAAGAGGTAGGCTTGCAGGCGGGCAGGGTCAATCAGAGCATTGCCACGAACACGTCGGTGTCATCGCTGGATTGCGAGGCGTCGCGTTTGAAACCGGCCTTCTCCAGAACCCGTGCCGATCCCGGGTTGTCGTGGCCCACACCGCCGATCAAGGACAGCGGCGCGAAAGGGCGGCAGGCTTGAACGAGCCCCTGAAGGAGTTCGGTGGCGTAACCCTTGCCCCAATGGGCTTCGCCCAAAAGGTAGCCAACATGGACCTCAGCGGTGTCGGTTGGCTGTGCCAGAAGGAGAACGCCGGTGGTTTGGTCGGTCGAGACGGCGAAGGGATCGCACTCTGCCAGACGCGCCCCTATCCACGCCGCGATGTTGCCGTTGCGAACGGCCATATCCGGGGGCAGGGGCGCAAGCACGCGCGGTGTCAGGATCGTTTGCAGATCACGTTCGAGCGCGGGCCTATCCGTGATGTCCGAGAAATGTCGGACCGAAAGGCGGTCGGTTTGGAAACTCTGAAGCTGCATCACCCGAGCAGCCTAACAAAAAAGCCGCCCCAAGGGCGGCTTTTCCGTAGATCGAGGCGTTGAGCTTTAGAAGCCGAGGCCTTCGTATTTCTTCTTGAACTTCGACACGCGGCCACCGGTGTCGGTCAGGCGCGCGTTGCCGCCCGTCCACGCCGGGTGCACGGAAGGGTCGATGTCCAGCGACAGTTGGTCGCCTTCGGCGCCCCAGGTCGATTTCATCTGAACGATCGTGCCGTCGACAAGCTTGACGTCAATCGTGTGGTATTCGGGATGCGTTTCTTTTTTCATCTCTCAGACCCTCAAGCTTTTGCCGACGTGTCGGACTTGGGTTTGTAGTTGGTCATCTCGGCGATACGTGCCGACTTACCGCGGCGCGACCGCAGGTAGTACAGCTTGGCACGACGCACGCGGCCACGGCGTACGACGGTGATGCTGTCGATGTTGGTCGAGTAGAGGGGGAACACACGCTCCACGCCCTCACCGAAGGAAATCTTGCGCACCGTGAACGACCCGGCGATGCCTTCGCCGTTCTTGCGGGAAATGCACACGCCTTCGTAGTTCTGCACACGGGTCCGCGTGCCTTCGGTCACTTTATAGCCGACGCGGATGGTGTCGCCGGCTTTGAAATCCGGAATGTCTTTGCCAAGTTCGGCAATCTGCTCTTTTTCGAGCGTCGCGATCAGGTCCATGGGACCAACTCCTATACTGCTCGCGGTTGTTCCGCGAAGATTGGTGCCGCCTCAGAGCTCTTGGTCTTCACCCGGGTCCCTATTGTGCGCTTCACAATAAGCCCGCCAGAGGTCAGGTCGCCGTTCCTTTGTCAGCCTTTCGGCCATGTCCCGTCGCCAAGCATCCACTTTGCCATGATCGCCCGATAGAAGAACCTGCGGTATGTCATGGCCCAGCCAGGTGGCGGGTTTAGTGTACTGCGGAAACTCTAAAAGTCCGTTTGAAAAGGATTCCTCTTCAACGGACGCCTGATTCCCGAGCACGCGCGGTATAAGGCGGACTGAGGCGTCGATCAAGCCTTGTGCTGCGATCTCTCCTCCGGTGAGGACGAAGTCGCCGAGCGAGACCTCTTCGAGGCCGTAGTGATCGATGACGCGCTGGTCGATGCCTTCAAAGCGGCCGCAGACAAGGGTCATGCCTTCGGCCTGGCTGAAACGGCGGGCCATGGCTTGGGTGAAGGGTTGGCCGCGGGGGCTGAGAACGACAGCGGGCCAGCGGGCGCGGGTGGTCCCGGCAAGCCCTTCTTCGAGCGCGCGGCCAAGGATATCGGCCCTGAGAACAAGGCCCGCACCGCCCCCGGCAGGGGTGTCGTCGACCTTGCGATGCTTGCCTTCGCCATAGCGGCGCAGGTCGATTGTCTTGAGCCGCCAAAGCCCTTCGTCCAGCGCCTTGCCCGTCAGGGACTGCCCCAGAACGCCCGGAAAGGCCTCGGGGAAAAGCGTGATCACGCGGGCCTCCCACGCGCCTTTGAGATCGGGTTTGCCGGTCATCATTTCGCGGGGACGCGCGGTGGCCTTGATGCTCAGGCGGCCATGGGATTTCGAGGGTTTTTCAGCCATGGCGCCGTTTAGCGCGGCGCGAGCGCGGCGTCCACTCAGGCGCTGGACAGGATCAACCGGATCAGGGCGGTCTGGCTGGTGACGTTGGTTTTGGCGAACATGCGCTTCAGATGGGTGCGCGCCGAATTCGGGGTAATCCCCATATGTTCGGCCGCCGTGGTCAGGTCGTGGCCCTCGGCAATCTCGCGCGCCAGCCGGGTTTGCGCGTCCGAAAGGCCCAGCATCATGCCCGCGATCTCGACCCGGCGATCCATGGTCTGCGCGTCCGAAAAGCTCACGAAAACGCGGTAGTCCGAAATCTCGACCCAGCAGATGACAAGGCGCGCTTCGTCATCTTCGCCAAGGACCACAGGATAGCGGATCGCTTCGCCGGTTTTGCCTTGGGCGGCGTTGATCGCGGCGTAGGTTTGCAGTTTGGCGGCGCGGCCAATCGTGCGGCGCAACTCCTTGTCCCAGTCGGGGCGGGTGCCGCGCAGGCGGTCGTGGCTGATGGTGAGGCCGGGGAAGTCGGGCAGGCGGGCCTTTGCGGCGCTGTTCTGCCAAAGGACGCGGGCTTCGGCGTCCACCTCGATCATGGGGCGGGCAAGGTCGGACACATGGGGCGACCATGTGCCATGGAACACGATGCGCCAGCCGTCCGGGTGGCGTTCGAGGATGCGCACGTTGTGGGAGAACGCGGCGGGGTCCATGGGGTCGGCGGAGTGTTCGAGCTTTTGCTCGAAATAGGCCCAGGCACTGTCGCCGTGGATATGGACGCGCATGTCGTCGCGCGTCACCCGCGCCGCAGAAGGTTGATCGGCGGTGTCCATGGAGGCGAAGACGCCTTCTTCGAACGGGGTATAGCCTTTGCGCACCATGAGGCCGGAGCATTCCATGACGCTGACAAAGTCGTCGCTGTGGACCCATTGGCGTGCCCAGGCTGCGCGGTCCTTGGCCAGATAGGCCCGGATATCAGCCTCGATCACCGCCTCGATGGCGGCGATATCGGCGTCTGTGTCGGTGGCGTCGCGCATGGCTCCTCCGGGTCTAGCCAAGTTTGGCAGAGCGCATGAGGTCTGTCACCCGCCGTAAAAAGGACGTCAGAACAGGGGGTTGCGTCCGGTGCGGCGCGGGATCGTTTGCGAAGGCGGCAAAGTAGGCATCCTCGTCGCGGGCGGTTTTGCCGACGAAACTGCCGTGGCGGGTGCGGTTGTTCAGAAGTGGGGTCCAGTCTTGCATCGGGCTCTCCAAAGGTCAGGTTGACCAATGGATAGACCAAGGTAGCGTGGGCCCGTGTCACCCGGATGGGGGACAGTTAGGAATTCTCGGGCAGAATGCCGTCGGGCGGGTCGATGACGATGCGGCCTGCGGTGAGGTCGACGGTCGGAACGGCCTCCGTCGTGAAGGGCAAAAGGACGGTGGCGGACGCGCCTCGAATGAACAGTTCCAACAGGTCGGACGCGCCGTGGTTGAGCACCGCACGCACCGTTCCGATTTCGTTACCACCTGTATCGAAGACCTTAAGATTCACGAGATCCGCGTGGTAAAACTCGTCATCGGGCAAGTTTGGAAGCTTTTCGCGGGGCGCAAACAGTTTCGTGCCCTTGAGCGCGTCGGCGTCTTCCTTGCTGCGCAGTCCCGACAGGCGTGCGGTGAAGCCATTCTTGGTGCTTCCGGTTAAGGTCACGTCGAACGAGCGCGCGCCGTCTTCGGTCGTGAGCGGGGCGTAATCGGCAATGGCTTCGGGATCCGCGCAGAAGCTTTTCAGGCGCACTTCGCCCTTGACGCCAAACGCGCCTGCGATCGCTCCGACACACACCTGTTCGCTCATGGCACCCCTCGACAGACGCCCAAAGTCCCCGCAACGCCCCCGAGATCAGCGCAGCGCGCGCTGGACGCGCTGCGTTCAAATTGCATGCCCGCCCAGAAGGCCGCGACGCAGAGCACCGCGGTTACCCCCTTGCGAACAAGGCCCAATCCCGGGATCACTGCCGATTACTCGGCGGCTTTTTCTTCCTCTGCAGCCTCTTCAGCGGGTGCTTCCTCGGCTGGTGCTTCCTCTGCAGGCGCTTCTTCTACGGGCGCTTCTTCTACGGGCTCTTCAGCCGGTGCTTCTGCTGCTGCTTTGGCTTCTTCTTCAGCGGCCTTGGCGGCTTCTTCAGCGTCAGCGGCCTTCTGGGCCTTCTCTTCGGCGCGTTCCTGAGCTTTCTTGCCCGGCTCGGCCTTCTTCATGTTGGCGCGCTCTTTTTTCTCAATCTTTCCAGCGGCTTCAAGGAAGCGCGAGATGCGGTCGGTGGGCTGGGCGCCTTGGCCGAGCCAATACTCGATACGCTCCATGTTCATCTTGACGCGCTCTTCGCTGTCCTTGGGCAGGAGCGGGTTGTAGGTGCCCAGCTTTTCGA
>CAZWZG010000034.1:5263-24271 GCA_964638245.1 uncultured Rhodobacterales bacterium | reverse complement strand
ATCGCCATCTATACTCAGCTCACCTTTACGGTGCCGGAATGGCGGGTGAACATCCGCAAGGAGATGAACGATCAGGACACCGCTGCAAACCAGAAGGCCATCGACAGCCTCCTGAACTTTGAGACGGTGAAGTACTTCGGCGCCGAAGCGCGCGAGGCGGATCGCTATGATCAGGCGATGGAGCGTTACGAGGATGCCGCGCTCCGGACGTCCTATTCGCTCGCTTTCTTGAACTTTGGGCAATCGCTTTTGATTACCGCCGGGCTTGTGATCGTGATGTGCATGGCGGCCATTGGTGTGGCCAATGGGGTGCTCACCGTCGGCGATTTCGTGATGGTCAACGCCTACATGATCCAGATCACGATGCCGCTGAACTTTCTTGGCACGGTGTACCGCGAAATCCGCCAATCTCTCATCGACATGGGTGATATGTTCGACCTGCTGGGCGAACCCGCTGAGGTGCAGGACAAGCCGGATGCCAAGCCGCTCGATGTGCGCGAGGGCAAGGTCGCCTTCGACAACGTTCGCTTCGGCTATGAAGAGGCGCGCCCGATCCTGAAAGGCATCAGCGTGACCGCAGAAGGCGGGGAAACAGTTGCGATCGTCGGTCCTTCGGGCTCGGGTAAATCGACGATCGGCCGGCTTTTGTTCCGCTTCTACGACATGGCTGAAGGATCGCTGAAAATCGACGGGCAGGACGTGCGCGATGTGACGCAAGACAGCCTGCACGCCCTGATCGGCGTCGTCCCCCAAGACACCGTTCTGTTCAATGACACCATTCGCTACAACATCGCCTATGGGCGCCCCGAGGCCAGTGAAGCCGAGGTCGAGGATGCCGCCAAAGCGGCCAAGATCCACGACTTTATCCTCTCGCTTCCCGAAGGCTATCACACCATGGTGGGTGAGCGGGGGTTGAAGCTGTCAGGTGGTGAAAAGCAACGCGTCGGCATCGCCCGTACCCTTCTGAAGAACCCGCCGATTCTGCTTCTGGACGAAGCCACCAGTGCGCTCGACACCGAAACCGAACGTGACATCCAGAACGAATTGCGCGCCATGTCGCGCGGGCGCACGGTTCTGACCATTGCACACCGCTTGTCCACGATCGCCGATGCCGACCGGATTATCGTGCTGGAAAAAGGCGAGATCGTCGAAGAAGGCACGCACGACAACCTGCTTGCCCGCGATGGCCGATACGCGAGCCTTTGGCATCGCCAGGCCGCCGAGCGCGACGACATCGACGCCGCCTGATCGCTTTGAAACACGGGCCGCTCTGGCCCGACTTCGTTGGTCGTGCTACGAACTGTTGGAGCGCATATCGCTCCGTACCTTTCAAAAAGACAGTTTCAAATGGCGCACCTCAGCCTTTTCCGCTCGGCGCTCATTCTGGCGCTCCTGTCTGCCGTCGGGCCGTTGGCGATCGACCTCTACTTACCAGCCCTTCCGGCCATCCAAGATAGCCTCGGAGCCGCCGAGGCGGGCACGCAGGCGACGCTTAGCCTGTATTTCATCGGCTTTGGCCTTGCTCAACTGATCTACGGTCCGCTGGCGGATCAGGTCGGGCGCAAGCCGCCGCTCTACGTTGGGCTCGGGATTTTCGGTGTGGCGTCCGTGGCATGCGCGCTGGCGCCGACTGTGGAAACGCTTGCGATCGCGCGGCTCGTGCAAGGGCTAGGTGGGGCCGCAGTCATGGTCGTCCCGCGTGCCGTGATCCGCGATCTGCACACGGGAAACGAGGCCACACGCCTGATGGCAATGATCATGCTGGTCATCTCGGTCTCTCCCATGCTCGCGCCTTATCTGGGAAGCCTTCTGCTCAAACTGGGTGACTGGCGGCTGATTTTCTGGGTGCTCGTGGGCGCGACACTGGTTTGCCTCGTCATACTGGCAACCGCGCTCCCCGAAACGCTCGCCCCATCCAGACGGCGCCCGGTGAACATCCGCAATCTTGCCAGCGGCTGCCTGCACCTGCTTACGCATCGTGAGTTCATGCTTCTGACGTTCGTCGGCGGCTTTGGCATGGCCAGCTTCTTCGTCTTTCTGGCGTCAGCCCCGTTCGTCTACACCGGTCAGTTCGGCCTTTCGACAGACGGGTTCGCGCTTGCCTTCGCGGTCAACGCTCTGGGCTTTTTCGCGGCCAGCCAAGCCGCAGCCCCGCTGGGCATGCGGTTTGGTGCAATGCCGGTGCTGATCCGCGGCACCATGGGTTTTGCGATCTTCGCGCTCGCTTTGCTCGGGCTATCGTTTGCCGGCCTGGCAAGCCTGCCGGTGATCATCGCGATGCTCTTTCTCGCCAACGCCTGCCTTGGCCTTGTGATTCCGACGGGCATGGTGCTCGCACTCGAAGAACATGGCGAAATGGCCGGGCTGGCCTCGTCGCTCGGCGGGACCCTGCAAATGCTCGCGGGTGGTCTTATGGTGATCGCCGCCGGTCCCTTCTTTGACGGCACCGCGCGCCCAATGATCGCAACAATCGCGATTTGCGCCGTCCTCGCCTTCGGCCTTGCGCTCTTCCTCAAGACAACCAGCACGAAACTGTCGACGTCGGACTAGCTCCTTCATCTGGACAGAAATATCCCGGGGGGCGCCGAAGGCGGGGGGCAGAGCCCCCAACCTGCTCTATTCGGCCGCGCGCAATGGCAGTTGCGGCTCAGCTGGGTCCGTGGCCGGAGGCAAACCATCGTCCCATATGATCTCGGGATGCTTGACCCGACGCGCCTTGCGGCTGAGTGCCCAGTCCTGCGTTACCCGACTTGCCCGTCCAAACGACATCCGCCCGAGCAGGCGTGCAAGGAACAGCATGATTTCCCAGAACCAGACACGAAGCGCCAGCATTGACGGGGTGAAGATCAGCGTCAGCACCGTCGCAATCCCCAGACCAAAGACCACCGCCGTTGCCAGCTGTTTCCACCAAAGTGCCGTGGGGCTATCGATCGAAAATCCACCGCCGATGAAGTCCAGCGACAGACCGAACATCATTGGGGCCAGGCCGGCCATGGTCGTGATCGTCGTCAAAAGAACCGGGCGAATACGCGCCTCTGCCGTTCGGATGATCGCCTCAATCCGCGGCATGTAGCGCGAGTACTCCTGGTAGGTGTCGATCAGAACGATGTTGTTGTTCACAACGATACCCGCAAGTGCCACGATCCCGGTGCCCGTCATGATGATCGAGAAGGCTTGATCCATGACCAGCATACCAATCAGCACGCCTGTCGTTGACAACACCACTGCCAACAGGACAAGCGCCGCGTTATAGAACGAGTTGAACTGCGCCAGCAGGATGATGAACATCAAGCCCAACGCACCAGCAAAAGCGGTCATCAGGAACTCACCCGACTCCTCTTGATCCTGTGCATCGCCCGTCCATTCAAACGAGATTCCATTCGGCAACGGTCGGGTGTCCAGCCATTCGGTGATCAGCGCGATCCGTTCGTTCGGATTGATCGCCTCGGTGACGAAACTTGCGGACACGAGGCCGTCGCGAACCTCATCCGCTGTCGCGTCGTTCAAAAGCGTAACCACCTCGTATGACGTCTCACCAACGTCGAACACGCGGGAGCCAGAAGGGGTATCGCCCCCTGGTTCGAGCGTGCGCAAAACGGCCAGTCGGGTTTCGTCTTCGTCGCGTACGCTGACCAATCCGGGTGCGACGTCCGCCTTGACGTCGAAGTAGCGCTGCTGGTCGACGCGGTTGATCTGGGCCAGCTTTTCAACCGGCTGTCGCGTGATGAAGTTCGACAGCGGAACTAGCCCGTCCGACGTGCGAACCTTGAGCGAATCCAGTGTGGACAACACGCGATCCTGTTCCGGCAGGCGCACGCGGATTTCGATTTCATCGTCCGAGCTATCAACGCGCATCGTATCAAGAAGGATGCCGCGCGTGACCAGTTGAACCATTCCACCTACGGTTGCGACGTTCGCGCCATAGCGACCGGCCTTTTCGACATCCACGTCGATCTGCCAGTCGATGCCGGGCAGGGGAAGCGTGTCTTCGATCAGGATCAGACCCGGTGTTTCTTCGAACACCGTCCGCGCTTGGGATACTGCGGTTTCAAGATCGTCAAACCCATCGCCCTTGAGCCGCAGGTGCACCGGCTTGGCCGACGCAGGGCCTTGCGCGAGATTGAGGATTTCCGTGCGAATGCCCGGGATTTGCGCCAGTTCGGCCTGCAAGCGATCCAGAACGAAGTTGCCGTCGAGATCTTCAAACGTCAGATCGTCGCGGGACGCTGCATAGTTGGCGCGGTCCTCCCAGGGGATCAGCTCGATCTGAACCTGTCCGATCGTATCCAGTGGGCCAGCAGCACCGCCCGTGTTGGCGTTCAACCCGCCAGCGCCCGCAAAAGCGAACGCACTGTCGATGCCTTCTGTGCGCAGGATCACGTCTTCGACCTGGCGCACCAAGGCGTCTTTCTCGCCGATGGCGAGGTTACCGCGGGCTTGCACGTAAACGATGGCCTGTTCGGGTTCGGACTCCACAAAGAATTCGACGCCGTTGTTGTTGGCACCGAAGTAGCCAAAGACGCTGACCACGAAAAATCCGATGGCCACGATTGAAACAACAGGCATCACCGGGTTTCCGGCAATCGCAGCAATGAACCGGCCAAAGACAGTGCGCCTATATCCGGCGTCCACCTTGCGCGCCGGACGCTCGATCGTTGCAGCGCCAAAGGTGATCGACGTCGCAAAAGCGCCAACTACGAACAAAAGCGCTCCGGGAAGCCACGCAATCGCACCCGGAAGGGGCGAGTCACCGCCAAACAGGTATCCGCTGTTCAGGGTCTGCATCGCGCCGACAAAAAGGATCCACACGGCGAGCGGAACGAGAAGGGCACGCACAAACCATGGCAACGACCGCTTCAAGGCGGCAGAAAGCGTATCGAATAGACGCGTCAGACGTCCCGAAATACCGCCCATAACGGGCAGGTAGATCAGTGCAACGACGAGCGAGGCCGACAGAACGAAGATCAGGGTGACGGGCAGCATGCCCATGAACTCACCCGGGACACCGGGCCAGAACAGCATGGGCAGGAAGGCGCAGAGTGTCGTCGCGGTTGATGACACGATGGGCCAGAACATCCGCTTGGCGGCTTCGGTAAACGCCGTCATCGGGCCGGAGCCTTCGGCCATCCGCTTGTCAGCGTATTCCACCACGACGATGGCGCCGTCCACCAGCATCCCGACCGCAAGGATCAGGCCGAACATAACGATGTTGGATACGGCCACGCCCATGAGGCCCAGCAGAACGAAGCACAAAAGGAACGATGTCGGGATTGCAAAACCGACCAGCAAGGCGGACCGGGGCCCGAGCGCTGTCAGAACGACGATCATAACCAGTGCGATCGCGGTCAGAACCGATCCCTCAAGCTGGCTGACCATCGAAGCAACCGTGCGCGACTGATCGTTGGACGTGCTGACGGTCACCGCGTTCTGAAGTTCGGTTGGCCATTCGGCAACCTCTGCAGCAACCTCGTCGCGGATCAACGCAGAGGTGTCGATGATGTTGAAGCCTTTGCGTTTGACCACTTGCAAAGCAACGGTCGTTTCGCCGTTGAAACGGGCCGTGCCCGCGCGATCCTCGAATGTCAGTCGGATGTCCGCCAGATCGCCCAAGGTCACAACGCGGTCGCCATCGACCTTGATCGGCAGGTTGTAGACATCGCGCTGATCATCAAAAGACGATGGGATCTTGACGGCGAACGAGCCGGTTGCGGTTTCAACTTCGCCCGCGGCGATCAACTGGTTGTTGTTGACCACAACGCTGATCAACTCGTTGGCGGTGACGTTGTAGGCTTCGAGGCGCAAGGGATCGATCACAACCTCGAGCATCTCGTCGCGGTGCCCGGCCAGAGCGGCCTCTAGCACGGCATCAAGACCTTCGAGGCGGTCCTGAAGATCCTGCGCTAGGTTCAACAGCATGCGTTCCGGCACCGGACCGGAAAGGCTCACGATGATGATCGGAAATTCGGAAAAGTTGAATTCGTCGATCGTGTATTGATCAAAACCGGACGGAAACTGGCCTTGCTCATAGCGTCGCGCACGTCGGCCAGCGTCTGCGCCTTGTCCCAGCCGAACTCGAACTCCAGAACCACGTTGGCATAGCCTTCCGCCGCCGTCGCCGTCATGGTGTCGAGCCCGTCCAGATCGGCCAGCTCGGTTTCCATCGGCTTGACCAGCAGCGTCTCGCTGTCTTCGGCAGAAATGCCCGGGAAGGGGAGTGAGATCACGACAGCCGGAATCTCGATGTCGGGCTCACCCTCTTTGGGCAACCCGACATACGCAAACGTACCAGCGGTTAGGGACAGAATGATGAAGGCCACGACCATGCGGGCGCGGCCAGCGGCCCAATCGACAACACCGGTCATTGTGCGTCCTCCCTGTAGGTGACCCGGACAGGAACACCGTCGGTGACGAACTCTTGTCCCACGACGATCACCTCTGCCTGGGGCTCAAGACCGGTGACCCATATGCCGGTGTTCGTGTCGCGCAAAACAGCGACTGGCGTGAAGGCCGCGCGTTGCTCGGGGTCCACGATGCGAACACCAAGGCGGCCTTCATCGTTAAGGGTCAGGGCCGATTGCGGGATCAGGTGTGCTTCTTCACCGGCGGCTTGAATAAGGATCTCTGCCGTCTGCCCGTCGCGGATCGAAAGGTCCGAATTGTCCACTTCAACCTCGACACGGAATGTCCGCGTCGTGGCGTCAGCAGACCGCGACAAGAAGGTGACCTGCCCAGCGATTTCGCGACCTGAGGCAAGGCGCGCACCAGCATTCGCTCCAACGGCGACGCGGTCCACGAGCGTCTCTGGAACAAACCCAACCAGCTTGATCGGGTTCAATTGAATGATCGTGGCGCACAGGCTGCCGGGCTGGACCAAAGAGCCCAGTTCAGCCGTATCAGTTTCGAGGATGCCACCGAAAGGCGCGCGGATTTCAAGGCGTTCGATGTCTTTCTTCACCGAAGCAACGCCCGCTTCGGCCGACTGAATACCCGCGCGTGCTGCTGCAATCGCAGACTGAGCCGATTCGACGCCAGATTCTGCGGTGATGACTCCGGCTTGAGCCGACTCAACCGCAGCCGCTGTCGACGCCACGCGCGTTTCCGAGGCGAAACCCTCCTGGCTCAGCCGAGAGGCTGCATTGTCGTTGATTTGCGCTTCGGCAAGCCGCGCCTTGGCTTCCAAAAGCCGGGCGCGCGCTGCTGGGAGCCCCGCTTGGGCCTCTGGCAACCGCGCCTGCGCTTCTAATAGCCGCGCTTCGGCTTCACTCAGCGTGACGTCCCGTGTGCCTGGATCAAGTCGGCACATCAGATCGCCCGTCTCGATGGACGTGCCGCGACGCAGGGGTTCAGAGATCACAAGCCCACCCGTTTCGGCGCGCACTTCGACTTGCCGGACGGCTTCTGTGCGGCCCCGCAGAACGACGCCATTGTTGACGGTTTCTGCAGCCGTTCTCAACGCGACAACCGCAATCGCGGCATCATCGGGCATTGCCTCAGCGGATTCGGTTTCGTTTTGAGCGGCGGATCCTGCCGTTTCTTCGACCGTGGCGTCCTGACCGGCGCCAGCAAAAGACAAAAGGCGTTCCCGCTCGAAGACCAGTCCATAAAGCGCGGCACCCACAGCCAACGCGGCGATAATTGAAAACAGGCGCATAGTTGCCTCTTGTTGCTCCAAGTCTCTGTCCGGCGCGGTGCAGTAAAAGCAACGCCGCAAGAATTAATACGCTAAACCGTTCAGTTTAGATTAGGCTTTGCGCCACTTTTTTTAAAGGGGCAAGTCAAAAACTGTGCGGGTGTTGGCAATTGCTGTGCATCTGCGCTAATGGGGCGCTTGAAATGATGCGGGATTAGGCATGTCGGAACAAGATAGCTTCATTCAGGAAGTCACCGAAGAGGTCGAGCGCGACAAGCTGTTCGGCTACGTCCGCCGCTATGGCTGGATCGCGATTCTTCTGATTATCCTTCTGGTTGGCGGTGCGGCATGGAACGAAATCCGCAAGGCGCGGCTTACCAGCGCAGCTGAGACGCAGGGAGACGCGATTTTGTCGGCGCTTGATGCGGATGACGCAGCCAGCCGCAATCAGGCTTTAGCCGAACTGCTAGAGGTCACGCCTGATCGATCAGCAGCCGTCACGTCTCTTATCTATGCAGGCACTGCCGGTGCAGGTGAAGACGCCAATGTCGCAACAGCTATTGCTGAACTTGATGCGGTGGCCGCCGATAGCGACCTTGCGCTCCATGTCCGCGATCTGGCGGCGTTCAAGGCGGTCTTGATCGGCGCACAAACGCTTAGCCCCGATGAGCGTCTGTCGCGCCTGGCCAGTCTGTCCGCTCCGGGTGGCGCGTATCGCCTTCTGGCGCTGGAACAAACAGCTTTGGCACAGCTTGATGCTGGGGACACGGATGCCGCAATCGGGACACTGCGCGACATTCTCTTTGATGCTGGCGTGACGCAAGGCTTGCGCCAACGCGTTTCACAGTTGATTGTGGCCCTTGGTGGATCGCTTGACGCGACCTGACGGCGACGATGTGTGCAGGGTGAAGGGGCAATTGCGCGTGGCAAGAATAAGCTGGCTTTTGCTTGGTGGGCTTCTGGTTCTTTCGGCCTGTGGGCAACGTGAAGCGCCGCTGGAAGGAGAACGCCTTGATCTGCGTGCGGACCTGAGCGGCGAAAACGCCGTTGAAGAGGTCGCAATTGACTACGGCCCTGCCGCGCTTCCACCCCAGGTCACCTCGCAAAGCTGGACACATGTAGGCGGCGCGCCGAGCCATTTGATGCAGCATCAGACGCTGTCTGCTTCGCCAACGCGCATTTGGTCGGCGTCGATCGGGCAGGGGAACTCACGACGCAACCGCATCAGCGCTGATCCGGTTCTGGACGCGGGCCGGGTCTTTGCCATGGACAGCCAGTCGCTTGTAACGGCCGTCTCAACCTCAGGTGCTGTTATCTGGTCTACGGACCTTACTCCGGCGCGCGATCAATCAACGGATGCCTCTGGCGGCGGTTTGGCCGCAACCGGTGGGCGCGTGTTTGCCACGACTGGTTTTGGCGAGGTCGTGGCGCTTGATGCAACCAACGGCGATGAAATCTGGCGGCAGGATATTGAAGCCGCAGCTTCGGGCGCGCCGACGGTTAGCAATGGCGTGGTTTATGCTATCGGGCGCGACGGGATCGCTTGGGCGATCAACGCCGCGACAGGGCGTGTGGAATGGACGGCAGCCGCCATCGTGGATGGGCCAGGGGTCCTAGGGGGCGCAGCGCCAGCGGTTGCTGGCGACTTCGTTTATCTTCCCTTCCGCACCGGTCAGATCTCTGCGGCGCGCATTGAAAACGGGCAGGGCGCATGGGTCTCGCGCCTGTCTGGGCAGCGTTTGGGTTTCCCAACCGCCCTGATCAGCGACCTGCTCGGTGATCCGGTTGTGTCGGGCGGCGTCCTTTATGCCGGGAGCCATTCGGGACGCTCTGCTGCAATCGATACGGCAACGGGTCAACAAATCTGGTCTGCCGATGAAGGCGCTATGAATGCGCCCGTTGTGACGGCGAATTCAGTGTTTCAGGTGACAGATCGCAACGCGCTTGTGCGTCTGGATGCGGCGACGGGCGAAACCGTCTGGCTGACCGAACTTCCGCTTTACAGCGCCAATCGCGAGCGCCGCCGCAAGGATTTCTTTGCGCATTTTGGCCCCGTCTTGGCGGGCGGGCGGCTTTGGGTGGCGTCCGATGACGACCTGTTGCGCGCTTTCGATCCGGACACGGGCGCGCAAGTGGGGCAGGTTGATCTTCCCAGCGCTGCCACGGCGAGCCCAATTGTCGTGGGCAGCACTCTTTACATTGTGACGGCGAACGGCCAGATACACGCCTTCCGCTAATTCAGGGGCGCATCCCATGAGCTTTACGCTCGCCATTGTCGGGCGGCCGAACGTCGGCAAATCCACTCTGTTCAACAGGTTGGTGGGCAAGAGGCTTGCCTTGGTCGACGACCAACCCGGTGTGACCCGCGACTTGCGCGAAGGCGCTGCACGTCTTGGTGACCTGCGCTTCACCGTCATCGACACCGCTGGCCTTGAAGAAGCGACCGACGAGAGCCTGCAAGGCCGCATGCGCCGGTTGACCGAACGCGCTGTCGAGATGGCAGATGCCTGTCTTTTCATGATCGACGCGCGGGCCGGGGTGCTGCCCGCGGATGAAGTGTTTGCTGACATCCTGCGCAAGAAATCGGCCCATGTGATCCTTGCTGCAAACAAATCCGAAGGCCGTGCTGCCGAAGCGGGATTGATCGAAGCCTATGGACTAGGACTTGGTGACCCGATTGCTCTTTCAGCCGAGCATGGCGAGGGGATGGCGGAGCTTGTGGGCGTTCTGGCGCCGCTTATCGATGCCGCCGCAGAAAGTGCCGAGCCCGAAACCGATGTTGCCATCGATGATGAGAGCGAAGAACGCACGCCAACCGCGTCCCGCCCGTTGCAGATCGCGGTTGTTGGTCGTCCGAATGCGGGCAAGTCCACGCTGATCAATCAGATCCTCGGCGAAGACCGCCTGCTGACGGGCCCCGAGGCGGGAATCACGCGCGATGCGATATCCCTCAAGATGTCCTGGGAAGGGACGCCGATCCGGATTTTCGACACAGCCGGCATGCGCAAAAAGGCGCGGGTTCAGGAGAAGTTGGAAAAACTGTCCGTGGCCGACGGCCTTCGCGCGGTGAAGTTTGCCGAGGTCGTTGTCGTCCTCCTTGATGCCGAAATTCCTTTCGAGGCGCAGGATTTACGTATCGCCGACTTGGCCGAGCGAGAGGGTCGCGCGGTCGTGGTCGCCATCAACAAATGGGACCTCGTTCCCAACAAGCAGGAACAACTGAAGCACTTGCGCGAACGGTTCGAAACCCTGTTGCCCCAATTGCGCGGTGCGCCACTTGTGACGGTTTCGGCGAAAACGGGGCGTGGGTTGGACCGGTTGCATGCCGCGATCACCAGCGCATTCTCGGTGTGGAACCGGCGGGTTCCGACGGCAACGCTCAACCGCTGGCTTGCAGCCATGACCGAGGCGCATCCGCCCCCCGCACCGGGCGGCAAGCGCATCAAGCTGCGCTACATGACGCAAGCCAAGACGCGCCCACCGGGGTTTGTCGTCATGGCCAGTTTTCCCGACAAGCTCCCGGCGTCCTACTCGCGCTACCTCGTTAACGGCCTGCGCGAGGACTTCGATATGCCCGGAACGCCTATTCGGTTGCATTTCCGTAGCCAGTCGGACGCGAACCCGTATAAAAACCGCAAGAAATCAACGCCTTCGCGTTTGCGCAAGCATTTGGGGAAAGGTGATCCCGGTCGTTAGGCTCGAAAATCCGCCGGTTTTTGCCGCTGCGTCAGTCTTAACCTTGAAAACCAACGCCCAAGCACAATATCGTGAGGCAAAGGCGGTGTAAGACCGCTCATGAAGTGTGGAGAGAGGGAATGTCGGACCGTTTGATCCGAGAATTCACGCGAAAGTACGTGGGCAAGAACGATTGGGTCGGAGCGCTTAGCTTCTTCGGCACTATCGGCGCTTACTTCGTCATTCTTTATGTTGCGATCGTCACGGCGTGGAGCTGGGCGACACCTGTTTTGGTCATCCTTGGCGCTTTTGCGGGCGTTCGTTTGTACGTCTTGCAGCACGATATGGGCCACTATTCGCTGTTTTCGCAGCGCTGGATGAACGAATGGGCGGGCCATATCAGCCAGACCTTCACCATGTCGCCGTTTCGCGCGATGCAGTGGAACCACGACGAGCACCACAAGCATCTGGGCAACCTTGATGAGCGTCACACGACCGAAATCTACACGATGACGGTGCGGGAATGGGACGAGGCCGGGTTCTGGAAGCGGCTGCAGTACCGGCTCTACCGCAACCCTTTGATCCTTTTGCCAGCAGGTGGGCTATTCGTTTACTTCATCCGCTACCGTTGGCCCAAAAACACGATTGAAATCGGGCCGGTCGGCGTGATCGTGCACGACATCCTGCTTTTTGCCTACTTCGGCCTTCTCTACTGGGCGTTCGGCTGGACCGGTCCGCTGGTCCTTGTGGCCATGGTCATGGTTGCGGGCATCATCGGCGTCTTCATGGTCTATCTTCAGCACAACTTCGAAGAGACCTATTGGGACCGCCGTCCCGACCTCAGCCCCGTGCGCGCGGCGCTTGAAGGGTCCAGCGCGCTGGATCTAGGCCATTGGTGGGACATCGGAACAGGCAATATCGCCTATCACGACATCCACCACTTCAACGCGCGCATCCCGAGTTACCGTTTGCGCAAATGCCACCAGGACCTGCGCAAGGAGTTCGATATCCCCACGATCCGCTGGCCCGAGGCGATTAGAAGCTTCACGCTCAAGCTTTGGGACGAAGACGCTAATCGCCTGGTGCCGTTTCCAAAGGTACGTGAGACGCGGTCCGCGGCCATTCCGGCGGAGTGATCAGGACCGCATCCTTGCGTGTTGACGCAGCGATTGGATGCTTTGCCGCGGTCTTGTCGATATTCGTTACAAGCGTGCACTACGGTGGCGTCAACGCGCTTGGGAACGGCGCGTTGTCCATGGTCGACAGCGCAAGCTATGACGCAGTCGGCACGGCGATTTGGGAGTGGGAAAAGCCTTCAAGAAGCAGCATTGGCCTGCGCGGCTATCTCTATCCAGCCTTTGGAACCGCGCTTCTTGGAATTTCGCCTTGGCTTTTGACCGTCGTACAGGCGGTTGCAACCGGGATCGGCATTGCCGCTTTGGTCGGAACCGAGCGCCTGTTGGCCGGCAGAGTCATAGTTACGCCTCTCGCGTTACTCTCTTTCAGTCTTATTCTGGCTCCGGGGCATCTGATGAGCGAAGCGATGGCGTTCTGCATTGGAGCTCTCGCTTTGCGCTTGTTCGTAGGGCGCGTGCCGGTGTGGGGACTGTTCGCACTTGTGCTTGCGGCTCTTATCAAGCCAGCGTTTTGGGCTGCCGTGCCGATCGCGGCCCTGTTGGTTGTTCGGATAAATCGTTCGAGCTTGTTCGTCCTGCTATTCAGCTTTGCCGCTCTCACACCTCAGCTTTGGCTGTCGGGCGCGCTGGATGGTCAGGTGGCGCTGACGAAATCCGGATCACTCAACTTCGAGCGGCGCTTTTTCCCTGCGGTCTACGGATTTGAAGAGCACGACGATTTCCTGCGCGAAAACGATCCACGCTCCGAAGCGGCAAGAGCCCTCCATCCAAGCACGTCGGAGAAAATCGGGTACCTGATCCGCCATCCAGATACTGCCGTAGGTACCTGGGCAAGCATTTTATGGGAACACCACCTGTTTGAACCGACAGGCTTTTCGAGACGGGACAATGCCACCGCGCTTGAAGAACCTAGGCGGTGGATCGAAGCGCAAAGCATAGGGCTAAACCTTGTCTTTACGCTGCTGCTGTTGCCTGCAGCGTTAGGCGCGGCGATGGCACTGGTCAACGGACCGAATGGCCGCCGCGCCGCCGTTCTTCTTCCCGGTGCTTTGATCGGTACCGCCCCGCTGGTCTATTTTCAGGGCGACCGCGTCGTCTACATCGGCTTGATATTGGCCTTGCCGTTCGCCGGATACGCGTTGGCTCGGCTTGCGGCCCGCATCCGATCCGGTCGCCGGGTTAGGTCAGAACCCCATCAGCCGTGATTTCTGTAGCATCGCCAATCCAAGGTCCCAAAACCCCTGGAAGAGCAACCGAGCCATCGGCCCGCTGTCCGTTCTCAAGCACTGCAATCAGGGCGCGGCCAACGGCGAGCCCGGAGCCGTTCAGTGTATGCACGAACTCCGGTTTGCCGCCGCCTTCGGGGCGGAATCGGGCGTTCATGCGCCTTGCCTGGAAGTCGCCGCAGACGGAGACAGAACTGATCTCGCGGTAGGTTTTCTGGCCCGGCAGCCAGACTTCGATATCGTGGGTCTTGCGCGCGCCGAAACCCATATCGCCCGTGCACAGGACGACCGTTCGGTACGGCAAGCCCAACTTCTCCAATATGTCCTCGGCGCAGCGCGTCATCCGCTCGTGTTCCTCAAGCGACTTTTCGGGGTGCGTGATCGAGACCATTTCGACTTTTTCGAACTGGTGCTGGCGCAACATGCCTGCGGTATCGCGACCAGCACTCCCGGCTTCGGAGCGGAAGCACTGGGAATGGGCCACATAGCGGCGGGGCAGGTAATCTTCGTCGACGATCAGCCCGTTGACGATGTTCGTCAGCGTCACTTCTGCCGTCGGTATCAGCCACCAGCCATTTGTGGTCTTATAACTGTCTTCACCGAACTTCGGCAGTTGCCCGGTGCCTTGCATCATCTCTTCGCGCACTAGAACGGGCGTCCATGTCTCAGACAGGCCGTTCTCGATCACATGGGTGTCGAGCATGAACTGGGCCAGCGCACGATGGAGCCGCGCAACAGCACCGCTCAGAAGCATGAACCGGGATCCCGACAGCTTTGCCGCCGTCTCAAAATCCAACCCCTGCTGGACCGCCGCCAGTTCATAGTGCTCTTTTGGTTCAAAATCGAACGCGGCAGGTTCGCCCCAGCGGCGGATCTCGACATTGTCGTCCTCGTTCGCGCCTTCGGGAACATCATCATAGGGCAGGTTAGGAAGTTCGAGCAGCGCTTGGGTCAGGCGCTCATCCTCTTGGCGCGCCTCGTCTTCAAGCCGCGCAATCTCTTCCTTTTTTGCGGCCACAAGCGCTCTCAGGCGTTCGAACTCTGCTTCGTCGCCTTTCGCCTTGGCCGCGCCGACATTCTTGGACGCCGCATTGCGCTCGGCCAAAGCCGCTTCGGACGCCGAGATTTTTTCGCGACGGGCGGCGTCGATCGCCAGAAGGGAGGGAGTCTGTGCCGAAAGGCCCAGCTTGGCCCAGGCGGCGTCAAAGGCTTCGGGATTCTCCCGGATCGCGCGAATATCGTGCATGTCGGCGGCTCTGTCTTATTTCTTCGTGGCCGTCTTGCCTGAACGTTTGCCGGAATTGAAGGCCTTCGTTTCGCGTGGGCGGATATCCCGCATATCAGAAAGGATCGCGCCCGTCGCACGCGGACCCATTGTCCCGATGAAACCCGCGTGCCGGATCACCGAAACAACCCCGAAAACCTGCCACGCCCCTTCAAAGTGCCCAAGGATCGGGGCGCCGGACACGCCATGTTCGGCTTTGCAATTCATCGACACACTGTTCTGGTCGCGAAAGAACATCAGGCAGCCCGGATAGGCCTCCAAGGTGTCCTCGCCCGAAGCGCCATACCCAAAAAGCGCAACGGGGCCCGCAAAGGCGGCGGTCTCGGACACCTTGAGGGGCACGATCCGCGTTTCGGGAACAGGCCGTACGAGTTCAAGAATGGCAAGGTCCGTGCTCAACCCGTCAAGCAGGTCCTGGAAAGGGGCGTCCGTCACGTCGGCCCAGACATCCGGCACGAAGTCGGGATGCGCCAGAATGCGTCGCACCCGTCGCTCCAACGTCTGTCTTGTTCCACTTTTGCCCGCCTGAAAAACAACGCGCGACGGCGACACCCAACCACTCAAAGCATGATCGACAAGGCAATGCGCTGCGGTCAGGACCCGTTCTGGGTCGATCAGAGTGCCGGTGCAAACCGTGTCGTCGGGTGAAGCCGACACAACCACCATACCAAGCGCATCTCGCGTTATTTTCGCTTCGTTTGCAAAGCGAGAATTGGCGGGATCTGCCGCTGCTTGCGTCGTAAAAACGGCCAATACGAAAAAAGCGACAAACCAGCGCATGGAAGGAGTTTGAAAGCTTCGGGCTTGCTTGCCAACCCCCAGACCCCCAGATAGGGTGCGCGCCAAATCAAAGCGGGGTAGCCCGCCAGTGAAAATCAAGAAAGGGTGACACCCATGTTCGCAACACCAGCCTATGCGCAAGCGGCCGGTGGGACCGAAGGCTTTATCGCCAACTTCGGCTTCATCTTCATTCTGATCGCGATCATGTATTTCCTGATCATTCGGCCTCAGCAAAAGAAGGTCAAAGAACACCAGAAGATGGTCGAAAACCTGCGCCGGGGCGACCAAATCGTCACCGCTGGCGGCATTGTCGGCAAGGTCACCAAGGTGCTTGAAGAAGGCCGGGTCGAAGTCGAGATCGCCGATGGCGTCAAGATCAAGGTGATCAGCGCGACAGTGGGCCAGGTTTTGAGCAAAACCGAACCGGCGAACAACGGCTGATGCTTCAAATCGACCTCTGGAAACGGCTGCTGATCTGGCTGGTCGTGCTGTCCGGCCTGACGTTTGCCATGCCGAACATCTTTTACACGACCGTCGAAGGGCACAACGACGCCGTTGCCGCGATCGAGGTTGGTGGGGCGACGCCCGAGCTTGAGGCGGCGCGGTCCGCTTGGCCGGACTGGATGCCGTCGACCCTGGTCAATCTGGGCCTCGATCTTCGCGGTGGTGCACATCTTTTGGCCGAAGTTCATGTCGAAGATGTCTATGCCGATCGCATGGATGGTCTATGGCCTGATGTTCGCGACGCCTTGCGCGAAGAGCGTGCCGTTGTTGGCACGATCCGTCGCCAGGACGCGCCTGAAGGTCAGTTGCAGGTTCGGATTTCGCAACCCGAAGGCATGGCGCGGGCACTTGAGGTCGTTCGGGGCCTGTCCCAGCCGGTCGTCTCTCTGACCGGTATTGCCAGCACAACGCTGAATGTCACGGCACGTGGCGACACGATTACGGTCGAGCTTTCGGATGAAGAAAAGTCAGCGACCGACGACAGGACAATCGCGCAATCTCTTGAAATCATTCGCCGTCGTGTTGACGAGGTTGGTACACGCGAACCCACGATCCAACGCCAGGGCGAGCGCCGCATTCTGATCCAGGTTCCGGGCATTGGCTCGGCAGAAGAACTCAAAGCGCTGATCGGTACGACTGCGCGTCTGACGTTCCAGCCGGTTGTCAGCGTTACCAGCGATGCCGAGGCCGAACCGGGTGCGCGCAAGCAGCTGCTGCCTTCGATCGACGAACCCGGCACCTTCTACATCCTTGAAACGACGCCTGTGGTGTCCGGTGAGGACCTGACAGACGCGCAGCCATCGTTTGATCAGAACGGTCTTCCTGCCGTCAGCTTCCGCTTCAATCCGTCCGGCGGGCGCGCGTTTGGGGACTACACCGCCGAGAACATCGGCTCTCCCTTTGCGATTGTCCTTGATGACGAGGTGATTTCTGCCCCCGTGATCCAGGCGCACATCACCGGCGGGTCGGGCATCATCACCGGCAACTTCGATATCGAAGAAGCGACGGAACTGGCTATCCTGCTCAGGGCAGGTGCCTTGCCTGCCGAGATGACGTTCCTTGAAGAGCGCACCATCGGGCCCGAGCTTGGTCAGGATAGCATCGAAGCGGGCCGGATCGCCTGCATCGTCGCTTTCCTTGCCGTGCTGGTTTTCATGGGGCTGTCCTACGGGCTCTTTGGTCTTTTCGCCAACATCGCCCTTATCCTCAACGTCGGCCTTCTGTTTGGCATTCTGTCGGCCATCGGCGCCACGCTCACGCTTCCGGGCATCGCGGGGATCGTGTTGACCATCGGTATGGCCGTGGACGCGAACGTGCTGATATTCGAGCGGATCCGCGAAGAGTTGAAAACCGCGAAAGGACCGGCGCGCGCCATCGAGCTAGGCTATGAAAAGGCCCTCTCGGCGATCATCGACGCCAATATTACAACGTTCATCACTGCAGTGATCCTGTTCGCCATCGGCTCGGGTCCCGTGCGCGGGTTCTCGGTCACGCTTGGCCTTGGCATCCTGACGTCTGTCTTCACCGCCATTTACGTGACGCGTCTGTTGATCGTCATGTGGTTCGAACGCCGCCGTCCGCGGCAGATCGAGGTTTGATCCCATGCGTCTACGGCTGGTCCCCAAAGAAACCAACATCGACTTCTTCAGCTGGTCTGTGTTCACACTAGGGCTTTCGGCGGTCCTGATGATTGGTTCGATCGTGATGTTCTTCGTGGTTGGCCTGAATTTCGGTATCGACTTTCGCGGCGGCACAACCATCCGCACCGAAAGCACGCAGACCGTGGATGTGGGTGCTTACCGCGATGCCATCGCGCCCTTGGAACTGGGTGATGTCTCGATCACCGAGGTGTTCGATCCCAGCTTTGGCGACGATCGCAACGTGGCGATGATCCGAATTCAGGCGCAGGAAGGCGCCGAAAGCGTCTCTTCCGAGATTATCGCCAATGTCGAAGCCGCCCTTCAGCAAATCGACCCCGACATCACGTTCCCATCCGTCGAATCGGTCGGCCCAAAGGTGTCAGGCGAACTGGTACTCACGGCCGTCTACGCGGTTCTTGCCGCCATCGGCGCGGTGCTGGTCTACATCTGGCTACGCTTTGAATGGCAGTTCTCTTTGGGTGCGGTGGCCGCTTTGATCCATGACGTTGTGTTGACCATCGGCATTTTCAGCCTGCTGCAAATCCGCTTCGACCTTGCGATCATTGCCGCGCTTCTGACCATCGTCGGGTACTCGCTGAACGATACCGTGGTCGTCTTTGACCGCGTGCGCGAAAACCTGCGGCGCTACAAGCAAAAGGACCTCAAAGGGGTTCTGAACCTGTCGATCAACGAAACCCTCAGCCGGACGGTCATGACCTCGGTCACGACGCTGATCGCGTTGATCTCGCTTTTCGTGCTGGGCGGCGACGTCATCCGTGGGTTCGTTTTTGCGATGATTTGGGGCGTGATCGTCGGCACCTATTCGTCGATCTTCATCGCCTCTGCGCTCTTGTTGCGGCTTGGGGTGAAACGCGATTGGTCCAAGCCCGATGCTGACGCCGGGACGCAATTCACGACCGATCCGTGATCGCCGAGGCCCTGGGCACACCGGGGCTTTGGGGCCTCATCTTTGCAGCTTTTCTAGCCAGCGTAGTGCGCGGCTTTTCCGGCTTTGGCACGGGAATGATCTATATCCCGATCGCCAGTCGCTTCGTGGACCCGATCGAAGCCATTGCAACCATGGCCGTGCTCGATTTCTTTGCGCCCATGCCGCTGATCCGCCCCTCTTTGC